>NZ_JCBANN010000035.1:0-55161 GCF_059761975.1 Achromobacter sp. 46006 | reverse complement strand
CCGCCGCGCTGGCCGAACAGCGGCGTCCCGAACTGGACGCCGCGCTCAAGACAGCGCAGGGCTTTCCGATCTTAGCCGGGCGCGTGCCCGGCGTGGACGATCTGGAACTGTACGCGGCGGCGCGGGAACAGGGCGCGCCCGCCGACGCCCTCGCCACGGCCACGCTGCGAGCCACCGCGCTGCTCGCCGAGATCGCGCGCACACTGAGCCAGGCCGCGCATGCCCGCGTCACGGAACTGGACGTGCCGGCGCGCGAAGCGGACTGGCCGCTGCTGCGCTTGGACGTGCTGGCGCCGGCGCACTGGTCCGAAACGGCGCAGCAGCGCGCGCTCGCGGCGGTGCGAGCCGCGGCCGCGGTCTGGCCCGATGCCCGCATCAACGCCGCCGCCCACCCGGCTTCAAACGCCATGGCCGCCGACCTGCTGCTGCGCCGGATCGCCGCCGAGCCAGAAGATCCCCAGGCCGAGCCGCAATGGCGCATCGTGCTGGCCGGCGACGGCTATATCGACGCCGAACAGGTTGCCCGCTGGGATGGCGCGTCGACGCTATTGACGCATGCCAACCCGCAAGGCCGCGTGCCGGGCGAAGCCGCCGCCGGCCTGCTGCTGGCTCCCCCCGGGGCCGAAGCCGAACTGCGGCTCACGCTGTCGCCGGTGCTGCAGCGGCACAAGCCTGCCGACGCGCGCGGCGCCCAGGCCGAAGCGCCGCTGACGGATCTGGCGCGCGACCTGCTGCAGGCCGCCGGTGTCGCCCCCGACAGCGTCGCCCATATCGTCAGCGATGCCGATCACCGCGGCAGCCGCCCCCTGGAACCCTTGGACGTGGCCGCGCAATTGCTTGCCCATCTGGACAGCGGCAAGGACTGCCAGGCCATAGGCGCGGCCTGCGGCCACACCGGCGCGGCGGCATCGCTGCTGACGCTGGCCGTGGCCGGCGCAACCTGCATGCAGATCGACCAACCCGTGCTCACCCTTACCCTGCAAGACCCCGCATTGCGCGCCGCGGCGCTGGTCTCCCGACCCGCCGCCAGCGCTACCGCCTGACCCCAAAACAAAAGCGAAAACCATGCGTAGCCCATCAGGATTGCTTTCTCGATTTTCCAGCGCCATGAGCGACTTCCGCTATTGGAGCGGGCGCGCGTTCGCCAACCCGCGCACCTTCATGCTGATCGGCCTGGTCGCGCTGATCGTGTTCCTGTTCCTGTTCGCCGACACCATGCAGATCGCCATGGCCTGGGTGGGCGTGGTGCTGGGCGTGCTGCTATGCCTGTGGCTCTGCGCCTTCCTCTGGCGCCGGCGCCGCACGCGGCGCGCCAACCAGAAGCTGGGCGACATGCTGGAGCAACAGGTGCAGACCGGCGCCGCCGCCAGTCCCGCCGCCAACCGCAGCGAAATCGACGCGCTGCGCACTCGCCTGACGCAGGCCGTGCGCACCATCAAGACCTCCAAGATCGGCCAGACCTCCGGCAACGAGGCGCTCTACGAACTGCCCTGGTACATCGTCATCGGCAACCCCGCGGCAGGCAAGAGCAGCGCCGTCATCAACTCGGGCTTGCAGTTTCCCTTCGCCGACAAGAATGGCGCCGCCGTGCGCGGCGTGGGCGGCACCCGCAACTGCGACTGGTTCTTCACCACCGAGGGCATCCTGCTGGACACCGCCGGCCGCTACTCGGTGCACGAAGAAGACCGCAACGAGTGGATGAGCTTTCTGGACCTGCTCAAGCGGCATCGCCCCAAGGCGCCGATCAACGGCATCATCGTGGCGGCCAGCATCAGCGAACTCACCGACGCCGGCCCGGAATTCGCCATCAACCTGGCCAAGAACCTGCGCCAGCGCGTGCAGGAACTGACCGACCGGCTGGAAGTGTTCGCCCCGGTCTACGTGATCTTCACCAAAGCCGACCTGATCGCCGGTTTCTCCGAATTCTTCGCCGACGCCGACGCGCGCGAGCGCGACCGCGTCTGGGGCGCGACCCTGCCATACGGCGCCGACGAAAGCCGCGATGTGCTGACGCTGTTCGACGAACGTTTCGATGAACTCTATGAGGGCCTGAAGGAAATGGGCACGGCGCAGATCTCGCTGCGCCGCAGTGGCGCCCTGCCGCCGGGGCTGCTGACTTTCCCGCTGGAATTCGCCGGCATCAAACCGGCGTTGCGCACCTTCCTGTCGACCCTGTTCGAAACCAACCCGTTCCAGTACAAACCGGTGTTCCGGGGCTTCTATTTCACCAGCGCCTTGCAGGAGGGCGCGTCGCGCAGCACCTCGACCGACAAGCTCGCCGAGCGCTTCGCGCTGCGCCCGGCCTCGCGCGAAACCGCGCGCAGCGTCGCCTCGCACAATGGCTTTTTCCTGCGCGACCTGTTCTCCAGCGTAATCTTCGCCGACAAGAAACTGGTGCGCCAGCACGCCAGCCCCAACAAGGTCCGCATGCGCTACCTGGCTTTCTCCGGCCTGGTGCTGGCGCTGGGACTGGTACTGGGCGGCTGGAGCTGGTCTTACCTGGGCAACCGGCAACTGGCCAGTAATGTGCAGGCCGACCTCGACAAGGTGGTGCGCCTGCAAAGCGAACGCACCGACCTGCAGAGCCGCCTGGAGGCCATGGAGATCCTGCAGGACCGTATCGAGCAGTTGGACCGTTACTCGAACAGCCGGCCGCTGTCGCTGGGACTGGGCCTGTACCAAGGCGACGTGCTCAAGCAGCGCCTGCTGGCCGAGTACTACAACGGCCTGCGCCAATTCATGCTGGTGCCGGTCAAGGCCAGCCTGGAAGACTACCTGGGCCGCGTCGACGTGTCGCAGGCGGCAGCGGCCGGGACCGCTCGCCCGACGCCGCCCCAGGCCCAGCCGGTGCGCGACAATGCCGGCGACACCCTGTTCCAGGACGCCTCGCCCACCAACGTCGACGACGCCTACAACGCGCTCAAGACCTATCTGATGATGGCCAATCGCGAGCACGTGGACCCCACCCATCTGTCCGACCAGATCACCCGGTTCTGGCGCGGATGGCTGGAAACCAACCGTGGCGCCATGCCGCGCGACCAACTGATCCGCAGCGCCGAACGGCTGATTTCGTTCTATGTGGCGCGCGCGGCCGATGCCGACTGGCCCCAGATCGAAACCAATCTGGCCATGGTTGAGCGCACGCGCGGCAATCTGCGCAGCGTGATGCAGGGCATGCCGGCGCGCGAACGCGCCTATGCCACGCTGAAGGCGCGCGCCGCCACGCGCTTCCCCGCCATGACCGTCGCCCGCATCATGGGCGAGGCCGATGCCGCCGTGGTGGCCGGCAGCTACGCGGTGCCCGGCACGTTCACGCGCGAGGCCTGGGAACAATACATCGAGCCGGCCATCGGCGAGGCCGCCCGTCGCGAAGTGCAGACCAGCGACTGGGTGCTGGGCGTGAACGCGCGCGACGACCTCACGCTGGAAGGCAGTCCCGAGCAGATCCAGAAGAGCCTGGCGACGATGTACAAGACCGAGTACGCGCAGGAATGGCAGAAGATGCTGCGCGGCGTCACGATCAAGCCCTTCACCAGCTTCGAGCAGGCGGTGCACGGCATGAACCGCCTGGGCGACCCGCAGAACTCGCCGCTGGTCAAGCTCATCAACACCACCTACGAACAGACCTCGTGGGACAACCCCTCGCTGATCAATACCGGCATTTCCCAGGCCCAGACCGGCGTGGTCGCCTGGTTCAAGCGCGTGATCCTGCGCCAGGGCCAGCCCAAGCCGGCCACGGCGGCGTCCGGCGGCGAACAGATCCCGATGGGTCCGGTGGGCCGCGAGTTCTCCGACGTGGCGCGCCTGGTGGTCACGCGCGACAACCAGTCGCTGCTGGGCAACTACATGAACGCGCTGTCCAAGATCCGCACCCGCTTCAACCTGATCAACAACCAGGGAGACCCCGGCCCGGGCGCGTTGCTGCTGATGCGCCAGACGCTGGAAGGCAAGGACTCGGAGCTGGCCGATGCGCTCAAGCTGGTGGACGAGCAAATGCTCGCCGGCCTGACGCCGGCGCAGCGCGACACGCTGCGCCCGCTGCTGGTGCGTCCGCTGATCCAGGGCTACGCCGTCGCCATGCAACCCGCGCAGACCGAACTGAACAAGGTCTGGAACGCCCAGGTCTATCAGGTTTTCATGCAGAACCTGGCGGAAAAATATCCGTTCTCGACCAAGGCCGGCATCGAGGCCAGCGGCGAGGAGATCGCCCAGGTCTTCGGCCCGCAGGGCAGCATCGCCAAGTATGTCAACGAAACCCTGGGACCGTTGACCGTGCGCCGGGGCGACATCCTGACCGCCCGCACCTGGGGCGACATGGGCATCGACCTGCAGCCGTCCTTCACCGCCAACTTCGCGCAATGGGTGGCCCCGCTGTCCGGCGGCGCGGCCGGCTCGGGCGCGGCCAGCCAGCCGCAGACGCTGTTCCAGATCCAGCCCAAGCCGGCCGGCGGCGTTACCGAATACACCATCGAGATCGACGGCCAGCAGCTTCGCTACCGCAACACGCCGCCGCAATGGGTCAACTTCATCTGGCCCAACGCGCAGGGCGCGCCCGGCGCGCGCATCACGGCCACCGCCTTCGATGGCACCGTGGTCGAAATCGTCAACGAGCCCGGCCGCTTCGGCCTGGAGCGCCTGATTTCCGGCGCCCAGCGCAAGCCCAACCCGGACGGCAGCTTCGAGATGAGCTGGACCAAGTCCAACATCACGGTCCCGGTCAGGCTGCGCATCATCAGCAACGCCCAGGCGGCCAGCGCCGGCGGCACCGAGCCGGGCAGCCAGGGTCTGCGCAACCTGCGCCTGCCCGCCACGGTCGCGGGCACCTCCCCCCAACCCTCCGTCGCCCCGACGCCCGCCGGAGCGCAACAATGAGCAACCCTCAGTCCCCCATGTTCCGTACGGCCTATTTCGGCAAGATCCCGTCGCGCGGCGACTTCGTCAAGAACACCTCGCATCCGCAACTGATGGCGACGCTGGACGCCTGGGTCGCGAACACCATGGAGATCCTGGCCCAGGACCCACACTGGAAAACGCTGTACGACGAAGCCCAGCCGGTGCCATTCGCGGTGCTGGGCTCGCGCGGCAAGCTCGCCATCGCGGGCCACTTGCAGCCCAGCCGCGACCAATCCGGACGGCGCTTCCCGTTCATCAGCGCGACCTCGGTGGAAGTGTCGCGTCCGCTCGACTTCATCGCCCGCAGCCCGCTGGCATTCAGCCGCATGTGGAACCGCATGGGCAGCGCCGCCACGCAGCTGATGCAGGCGGGCGATCCCGCCGCCGCGCTGCAGACGCTGAACGATCTGGAAGGAGAAATCCGCACCGCCGCCGACGACGGCTTCGACGCCTTCATCGACTTGCAGACGATCGAGCGCGTGCAGGCGATGCTGCGTGGCAACGGCCACGCAGCCAGCATGCACGACATCGTGCTGGCGCTGGGCATCCTGCTGGCGCCGGTCATGTCCAGCGGCTCGTCGCAGTTGGACACCGGCCTGGCGCTGCCGCTGCCCGACGACCCGCTCTACATCAACCTGGTGGCGACGTATTGGATGACGCTGATCGCGCCCTTCCTCAATCGCGCCGACTTCGAGATCGCCATGTTCATCGGGCAGATCGCCGGCAAGCACCGCCTGGTGGTGGGCTTTCGTGGCGCATCGCCGCAGACGCTGGCGACCCTGCTGTCGACGCCGCAGACCTTGTCGCAGCACTACATCGTGCTGGAAGATGCCCCCTGGGTGCGTGACCATGTCAGCGCCAGCCACGGCCTGGCCAAGCTATCGAGCTATCTGGATCAACCGCGGCTCTCCCTGCGCCAGGCGCTGGAGACCTTCCGCGAAGTCTTTATCGGAGCCTAGGACATGCGCATACTCTCTCTGCTCCTGGCCGCCGCCTTCGCCTGCCCGCTCTATGCCCAGGACGCGGCCACGGTGGTGCCCGCCAACGTCATTCCCCAGCCCGGCCAGGTCGTCGCCAGCGGCGCCGTGCCCGACGAAGCCACCAAGGCCGACGTGCTGCAGCGGCTGCAGAAAGTCTACGGCGTGGGCAACGTGATCGACCGCATCGACGTCGGAGGCGTGGTCGCCCCGCCGAACTGGTCGCAGCATGTCGGCAAGCTGCTCGACAGCCCCCTCAAGCAGATCAACCGCGGCCAACTGGAAATCGACGGCACCCAGATCCGGCTGCGCGGCGAAGTGGACAACGAAGCCTCGCGCCAGCGCATCGCCAGCACCTTCGCGACCGCGCTCAACCCCACCTACAAGATCGTCAACGGCCTGCGTGTGTCGGCCGGCAAGGACGAGCAGGACGTGCTCGACAACCTGCTGAGCAACCGGGTGGTGGAATTCGAAACCGGCAGCGCCCGCCTGACCGCGCGCGGACGCGAATTGCTGGACCGCGTGGCCGACGCCGTGCCGCGGCTGCGCGCCGACAAGATCCAGATCATCGGCCACACCGATAGCTCGGGCAGCCGCAGCACCAATCTGGCGCTGAGCCAGGCGCGCGCGGATGCGGTGCGGGATTACCTGGTGGACAAGGGGCTGCCGGCGTCGCGCTTCGAGGCGATGGGCGCCGGCCCGGACCAGCCGGTGGCCACCAACGCCACGCCGGAAGGCCGCGCCAAGAACCGGCGCATCGAGTTTCGCGCGGCGCGCTGAGGCCGCCTCCATGGCGGGGCGCCGCCGCGCGCCTGCCCAACGCGGGCGTCCCCGGGCGGCCGGCCCCGCGCGGCCGCCTGGCCGGCTCGCCGCCACACGCGGCGGCCCGATGCCTCAGTTGCCCTCGCCGGCCTTCTTGATGCCGAGCAGCTCTTCCAGGCCCGACAGGGTCTCGTCGTTCTTGACCACCGTGCGCAGCCACAGGTGCAAGGACATCTCGCCCCAGCTCGCGGCCTTGTCGGCCAGATAGGCGACCGGGCTGTGCGGCTCGGTGCGGCGAAAGAAATCCGCTACCTCGCGCAGTTGCGCCAGCGCTTGCTCGCGGGTCTGGATCGACCCGCGCGCGGCGGCCGGTGGCGCGCCATGGGCTGGCGCATCGACAACGGGAAAATGTTCGGCGGCGGGCAAGGTGGGCTCCACTCGGACGGGAACGGCGGGCGCGGAAGGCGCCACAGGCGGCGGCGCGGCCGCCAGGTCGGCGCGGACCAGCAGGCCGGCATCGCGCGCGAACCGATGCGCCAGTTCCGTGACATTGCGCAGCGACTCGCGCACCCGCGAGAACGCCGGGCTGTCCTCGCCCAGCCGCTCATCCAGCGTGCGTTCCAATTGCGCGAGCGCCTGCGCGCATCCCTCGAGCTGCCCGTCCAGCTCGGAGTAGAACGACGGCGGCGTATCGCGCCGCGCCGCATCGAACCGGTCGAGCGTGAGCTTGCCGCGGGTCAGTTCATTGGCATTGTCCGGCGTGCGCTTGACGGCATTGGCCAACTGGCTCGCCGCCTCCCACAGCACCGCGCCATAGCGCGCGCCGTCGGCCTGGGTCAGCGGAATCTCGCCGATGAGTTGCTGCGAGCGCGACAGCAGCCAAGCCAGGTTGCCGACGCGCTGCTGCACGTCGCCATCTTCCGGCACCGGGTGCAACCCCTCCCAGTATTCGCGGCACAGGCCGTCGATCAGCACATAACCGTCGCGCAGGCCCGCGAACCCGCGCGTCTTGGCCCAGGCCTCCGCGAGCCATGACGCAATACGTATGTCTTTGCTGCGATCGCGCAGCACCGTGGTGCAAATGCGCGTCACTTCCGGCCAGTCGGCCTCTTTCAGGTCGATGACCCAATCCCCCTGGTCGAGCTGGGGGTCATCGTGCCGGCGCGCTTCGCGGATCGCGTCGAACTCGGGCGAAAACACCAGATCGACGCCGCATGGCGCGTCGCCGGGTATCGGTTGCAACAAGGCGTGGATGTCGGTCATAGGCGCAAATCGGTAAGTAGGCGCAAATCATCCCACAACGGCTTACGTATAACGTTCAAAGATGACACGTCCTATTACAAGGCGCATCACGATGCTTCGCTATGATTTGCGCTCCGACCAAGGAGCATTCATGACGACGAAATCGATCCGCATGCTGCCCGACGGGCGCTTCATCGCGGGCACCCCGCGCCGCGCCCCCGACGGCACCATCGTCGGCGGCGACGGCCCCATCACCCGGGCGCCGGATGGCACCTACGTGGCCGGCACGCCCCAGCGCGCCCCGGACGGCAGCTACAAAGGCGGTGGCGGCCCCGTGCGCATGGCCCCCGACGGCACCTTCGTGGTCGGCCCGGCCAGGCTGGCGCCGGACGGTACGTATCTGTAAACAAATATCTCTCGAGCAACATGTCCCAACGCTCCGTCATCCGCAAAGGCGATAAGACGTCGCACGGCGGCGTGGTCGTGACCGGCGACGAAACCGTCGTCATCTTCGGCCAGCCCATGGCCCGTCTCGGCGACCGCGTCACCTGCCCCAAGTGTGGCGGCACGCACAGCATTGTCGAGGGAGTGCAGAACGTCGCCTCGGATCGCATGACCGCGCTGGAAGGCATGCGCACATCCTGCGGCGCCACCCTGATCGCCAGCCAGCACTTCTATCAATTGGAATACGGCTGAACGCGGACGCGGGAAGCGGTCGTCACCCTTCCCGGAGCCTGCAAGCGCGGCCTGGGCCAGGCGCACGGCCGCAATTCGCCAGAAAGCAAAAAGCCCACCGTCACCGGTGGGCTTTATACGTCGTACTACTTGGGAATTCTGGTGGGCTGTGAGTGGCTCGAACACTCGACCTACGGATTAAGAGTCCGTTTTAAGGGTGTTTTACCAGGGACAGGCCAACATGAATATCTAGAAAAATCATGAGCTTAGCTTACCGGAACTTACCGCGACCTAACGCACTTTACTGCGGTCAGTGCGTTAAAAGTGCGGTCAATCTCGATGGCGCCGACGCGGATTGTACGGCCTACCGGGAGGTACTGATAGGCCGCCATGGCGACCCTTGCCTGTCTATACTTTTTGCTGGCATGTGCCAGTGCCTTCGCGAAAGTACAGATGGACAAACTTCTTACCTCCGATCAACTGGCCGCCGTTTTGGGGTTGTCTGTGCAGACCTTGTACAACCGGCGCACTCGCGGAGAACCGCTCCCTCCTTGTGTGAAAGTGGGCAGACTGCTGCGCTATGAGCAGACGGAGGTTCATGCTTGGCTGGCATCACAGCGCGAGACTCTACATGTCCAGCAAGTAGCACTTGCCAAACCACAACCGACAGCAACGCCACAGGCTGCACGCGGACGTGGGCGGCCAACCAAGGCTGAACAAATTCGACGACGACAGCTTGCACAGCGCGATTAGGCGTTAAGTCGCAAATCGGCCGAAAAGTCCCGTCATTGTATGGTGTTCTTGTTCGGCAAGCCCGTACTCGATTCTGTACCCGGTTTTGGAAAAACAAGCCTAGGGTACCGCCTCAACGTCAGCGTACCGCCCCCCGAGCTACCTCGAGGCAGGCTGAGAATGCCCCTTTACCGAGACGCTCCGCCCTTCCGTATTTCAGTGTCGTGCCACCCAAAATTTGACGGCGATAAATCGCAAATGATACCGTTTGCAATACAAACGATTGCGAATGGTATAGCCTTCATGACCCAGCCCAAATCCGCGCTTATGTCCTTGCGTATGACACCTCAAGGCAAAGCGCTGCTTGCATTGTGTGCGCAACGTGAGCACCGCAGCATGGCTTCGATGATGGAGCACATGGTGCATACCTATGCCGCAAGCCATGGCATCGCCTTGCCAGCAGCCGAGCCCGAGCTCGACAAGAACGCAACCAAGAAGCTTTGAATGTCCAAGTTAGCCGACCTCATCTGGAAGAATGCCGAACTACTGCGCGGCGCCTACAAGGAAAACGAATACCGCAAGGTCATCCTGCCGTTCACCATCCTGCGTCGCCTAGATTGCGTCTTGCAGCCCACTCGTGAGGCCGTTCGGGCTAGATATGCCGCCGTACGAAGCAAGGGCTACGACTTGGACAAGATGCTGACGCCCGTCAGTGGCTATCCGTTCTTCAACACGTCCTCCTTCACCCTCCCCAACATCGCAGAGACTCCAGATGACGTCCGCGACAACCTGGAAGCGATGATCAATGGCTTCTCGCAGAATGTGCGCGACATCTTCGACAAGTTCGAATTCGCTGCCACCCTGGATAAACTGGCGGAGAAAAATCGTCTGTACCTCGTAGTCCAGCGTTTTGCAGAAACAGACCTTGACCCGGCCATCGTGACGAACCACGACATGGGGCAGGCATTCGAAGAGCTGCTGCGAAAGTTCAACGACGTCTCCCCTGCTGGTGAGCAGTACACCCCCCGCGATGTAATTGAGCTCATGGTGACGCTGCTTTTCAGCGGCGACGACGAGGCGCTGTCCGTTCCTGGCGTGATACGCACCATGTACGACCCAACGGCGGGCACGGGGGGCATCCTGAGCGTGGCCGAAGAGCACCTGCGCAAGTTCAACGCCCGTGCCACCCTGAAACTGTTTGGGCAGGAGCTGGAAGACGAGACCTACGCCATCTGCAAGGCCGACATGCTCATTCGCGGTCAAAACCCAGCAGACATCAAGAGCGGCGACACGCTGGCCAACGATCTTCACCCAGACAAGACCTTTGAATACCAGGCAGCCAATCCGCCCTACGGCGTGGAGTGGAAGCCGGCTGAAGCCGCCGTCAAGAAAGAACACGCCAAAGGGGCTGCTGGACGTTTCGGTCCTGGCCTGCCCGCCATCCGCGATGGGCAAATGCTGTTCTCCCTGCACCTACTGTCCAAAATGCAGCCCGTGGTTGCTGGCAAGGGCGGCGGGCGCATCGGCGTAGTGCACAACGGCTCCCCGCTCTTCACCGGCGACGCAGGCAGCGGCGAGAGCGAAATCCGCCGCCACATCTTGGAGCATGACTACCTCGATTGCATCGTGGCACTGCCCACGGACATGTTCTACAACACCAACATCACCACCTATCTGTGGTTCATGACGAACCGCAAGCCCGCTGACCGCAAGGGCAAGGTTCTGCTGATCGATGCCACCGCCATGAGCGTGCTGATGAAGAAGAACCTGGGCAAGAAGCGCCGTGAGTTCACCGCCGACTGTGTGGAACGCATCACCAAAGCCTATGCCGACTTCAAAGCCATGGAATGGTCAGAAGATCCCGAAGGAAAAAGTGGGCGTGTGCTCAAAGCCAAAGTATTTGACCACGAGCACTTCTTCTATCGCCGCGTCACCATTGAACGGCCCTTGCGCATGCGCTTCCAGATTGAGCTTCAACGCTGGATTGATTTGGGCTACGACACAGTCGCCGCCAAACTTACTCAGGAACAATCGATCCTGTTGTCCGAAGCAGTGAATCGCATGGACAACGACGTGATCTACAGGGACGCGGAGTCATTTCGTTCCGCGCTGCATGCAGCAGCCGAAGCTGCTGCAAACGAACTGGAGTTGACAGGAAAGGCCGCCAAGCTTACAGCCAAGACCGTAGAACTGGCTCGCAAATACTTCGGCACCAAGGACAAAGATGCCGAGCCGACCACCAACGAAAAGGGCGAAGTTCTGAGTGACTCCGAACTGCGCGATGCCGAATACGTGCCCTTCAACGACGCTATCGAAGCGTACTTTGACAAAGAGGTACGCCCGCACTGGCCAGACGCGTGGATCAACTACGACGTGAAGGACTCTGCGGACGGAAAGACAGGTGTGGTGGGTACCGAAATCAACTTCAATCGCGAGTTCTACGTGTACACGCCTCCGCGCAGCCGTGAAGCCATCGCAGCGGACATCGAGGCCAAGGAGCACAAGTTCATGGAACTGCTGCGTGGCATTAAGGGCGAGGTTCGCCCATGAAGCCGTATGCGAGCTACAAGCCTTCTGGCGTACCGTGGTTGGGGGATGTTCCCACGCTATGGGCGGTTGAACGCCTGCGCTTTCGTGTCAAGGTGAATCCGTCGTGTTCCAAACCGCTCAGCGCTGACCTTCCGGTCTCGTTCCTGCCCATGGAGGCCATTGGCGATGATGGCGCACTTGATTTGGAGCGTACCCGGCTCGTGGGTGATGTGGCTTCGGGCTACACCTATTTTGAAGACGGCGATGTTGCCATCGCAAAAATCACGCCCTGCTATGAAAACGGCAAAGGAGCGGCGATGGCTGGGCTGGTTGAGGGCGTTGGCTTTGGAACCACCGAGCTGATTGTGATGCGGCCAACCCACGACGACTGCCCCAAATGGCTCTACTACCTGACCATGTGCAGTGCATTTCGTCTCCCCGGCGAAGCCTTGATGCAAGGTGCGGGCGGCCAAAAGCGCGTGCCTGATTTGTTCGTGAAAGACTATTTCGCCCCAATTCCACCACCCGACGAACAGCAAGCGATTGCCGACTACCTCGATGCCGAAACCGCCCGCATCGACACCCTAATTCATGAGAAGGATGAGCTGATTGGATTGTTACGGGAGGCACAGGCGTCGTCCTTCGCCTCCACTTTGATACGACTTGCAAGCTCAACAGCTGGTACACCGTGCAATCGTTTTACATGGCTGCAATCACTACCCAATAGTTGGCGCATCGCCAAAGTCAAACACCTAACGTTGTCAGTTGACCAAGGGATCAGCCCACAGTGCGAATCTCGCCCTCCTGATGACGGAGAATGGGGTGTTCTAAAAGTTGGCTGCGTGAATACCGGTGATTTCAACCCTCTCGAATCCAAAGCATTGCCAGATGACATCGAGCCTATCGAGAGCATCACTCTCTTGAAAGGTGATGTACTGATTTCACGAGCAAATACCAAAAACTTGGTCGGGCGCGCAGCCATGGCGGACAAAGACTATCCGCAGCTGATGCTATCGGATAAGCACTACCGCCTTCGACTCAATCAGAATGAATGCTTACCTCAGTATCTAGTATTTGTTCTGACTCATGCGGCAGTTCGCGTTCATATCGAAGAGCGTGCCACAGGAGCCAGTGCTTCCATGCTGAATATCGACCGCCGCACCATCATGGACTTGGATGTGCCACTTCCTCCAAAAGACATCCAAAAAGAAATTGTTCTAGAAGCTCAACACGACAGAAGGGCTTTGACCGATCTCATTGAGCACACTCAAGACGAGATCGCCCTTCTGAAAGAACTCCGGGCCGCGACCATCGCAGACGCAGTGCTAGGACGCATCGACGTTCGTACCGCAACGCCGCAATAACAACAGAGAAAAATACGAGAGGGAGATCCATGGCAGCCATCCACACTGAAGAGCAGTTTGAGGACGAAATTTGCGAGGCCATGAAGGCTCAAGGCTGGCTTATGGACGGTCCTCTTCCCTATCAGAAGGGGTTTGCCTATGACGAAGGCTACGATCGCCATACGGCTCTGTACCCTGAGGATGCCATTGCCTGGGTGAAAGAAACTCAGCCCGACGCCTGGGAGAAGTTCTCCAAGAACCATGCAAAGAACCCAGAGGCTGTGTTCATCCAGCGGCTGGCGGAAGAGCTGGACAAAGACCGTCCGACGATCAAGAAAGAAACGCCACAGCTCTGGGGAACGCTCTACGTTCTGCGTAAGGGCTTCAAGGATATCAACGCCACATTCAAGATGGCGCAATTCGCCCCTAGCAATCGGCAGAATGCCACCACCTGGGAGCACTACAAAAAGAACCGCCTGCGCGTAGTGCGACAGTTGCATTACTCGATGCACAACCAGTTGTGCATCGATTTCGTGCTGTTCCTCAATGGCCTGCCCTTGGCGACCATCGAGCTGAAAACCGACACCACGCAAAATATCGAAGAAGCGATTCGGCAGTACAAATACGACCGAAACCCCATCGACGTAAACACCAGGCAACCCGAGCCCTTGCTATCGTTCGGCAAGAGGGCACTGGTTCATTTCGCTGTCAGCACTGATGAGGTGCAGATGGCCACTAGGCTGGCTGGCGCAGCCACCCGGTTCCTGCCGTTCAACCGTGGCAACCCGGATGGCATGGGTGGCGCCGGAGCAGGCAATCCACCTGACGACGTATTGGGCTATTCCACCGGATACCTGTGGCACGAGGTATTCCAGCCTGATGCGTGGTTGACCATCATCGGCAAATTTCTGTCCGTCGAAGTCTCTGAAACCAAGGACGCCAAAGGTAAAAAGGTATTCAGCACCTCGCTACTGTTTCCGCGCTACCACCAGTGGGATGCAGTCAACCGATTGCTTTCAGCGACCCTCACAGAGGGCGTGGGACATACCTACCTGGTTCAACACTCAGCGGGATCTGGAAAGTCCAACACAATCGGCTGGTTGGCACACCGTCTTGCCTCCCTCCACGACGCGACGGACCAGAAAGTGTTCAGCAGCGTGATCGTAATCACAGACCGCAGGGTGCTGGACACGCAATTGCAAGACACCATCTACCAGTTCGACCACCAACAAGGTGTAGTCGAAAAGATCGACGAAAACAGCACGCAGTTGGCGCAAGCCCTGGACAAGGGCAAGCTGATCATCATCACTACCCTACAAAAATTTCCGTGGGTACTGGACAAAGTTGGGGATTTGGGTGACCGCCGGTTCGCCTTGATCCTAGATGAGGCTCACTCCAGCCAAGCAGGCAAAGGTGCTGTGAAACTGCGCCAGGTCCTGACCACAGGAACACAAAGCACACCGTTAAGCGTAGAACTCTCGCCGTCAACAGCGTATGAGGATGCTATCGCCGCCGCACAGGAAGATGCAGAGCTGACGGACGAAGATGTCTTGAACCAGATCATGGCGTCTCGCCAGCGACCGCCCAACGTGTCGTACTACGCCTTTACAGCAACGCCCAAGCCCAAAACAATGGAGCTCTTTGGGCGGACAGGCGTAGACGGAACACCCGAGCCCTTCCACGTATATTCGATGCGCCAAGCCATCGAGGAAAAGTTCATTCTGGACGTACTACGGGGCTACACCACCTATGGTTTCGCCTTCAAGTTGGAGCAAGCTGGCGACGACAAGGCGGTAAAGGCAGGTAAGGCCAAAACCAAGCTCTTCCGATACGCACAGCTGCACCCGACCAGCATCGCTCAGAAAGTCACAGTCATCGTTGAGCACTTCCGCGAGCACATCATGCACCAACTGGGCGGGCAAGCCAAGGCCATGGTGGTGTCGGACAGCCGCGTCGCGGCCGTACGCTACAAGAAAGCGTTCGACGACTACATGAAGAAGATGAAGTACGCCGACTGCAAAGCATTGGTGGCCTACTCGGGCGAGGTGACAGACGAAGAGTCGAAGGTGCTCAAAGCCAAGGAAGGTGACCTCAACGACGGCAAGGAACACGACGACGGCATCAAGGAGGTATTCAAGACCGATGCCTATCAGCTGCTGATCGTGGCATCGAAGTTTCAGACTGGATTCGACCAACCCAAACTCTGTGCCATGTACGTAGACAAACGCTTGGATAACGTGCTGGCGGTGCAAACGCTCTCACGCTTGAATCGCATGTACCCCGGCAAGGAAACCACCTTCGTGCTGGATTTCCGCAACGAAGCCGACGGCATCCTCAAAGCATTCCTTCCGTTCTATCGCACTGCGAAGATGTCTGCCGTCACAGATCCCAACCTGGTTCATACATTGCGCCAGAAACTGGATGAGGCAGGTATCTACCTTTGGGAAGAGGTCCTGCAATTTTCCAATGGATACTTCGACCCCAAGGGTAAGCAGGCCACGATTCAAGCTCCGTTGAAGAAAGCACACGAACGGTTCAAGGCACAAGCCAAGGAAGTGCAAGATTTGTTCCGTAGTGACGTTTCGTCGTACATCAGCGCCTACGACTTCCTGTCGCAACTGCGCTCCTACGACGATGCGGATCTGGAACGCCTACACGCTTTCTGCCGGATGCTGCTGCCCCGCTTACAGGGCAAGGCTGGTGGCGATGAAGCCCTGGATGAATCCGTGCGGCTGGCGGGGTACAAGGTGATCAACGAGCAAAAACACAAGCTCAACCTGGAAGCAGGATCAGCCGAGCCGATGAAGCCACTGGGGACGGGAGGTGGTCGGGCCTGGGACGACCCAGAAGACCGGCTGTCCGCCATCATCAAAAAGATGAATGAGGTGTTCTCGGGCAATCTCTCCGATGCGGATTTCCGCGGGTATGCAACCACTCTGATCGGCAAGATGGTCAACGATCCAACCCTAAAGGAACAGGCCGAGGCTAACGATACGGTCACCGCATTCGCAAATGGCGCTTACGAAACCAAGCTCAACGATGCTGTCGTAGATGCCCTGGAGGGTCACAACGCCATGGCTGACCAGGCATTGAGGCATGAAAAGGTATTCAAAGGGTTGGCGAACCTCTTGGTAGATGAGGTGTACCGACAGCTGCGAGACAAGGGTGAAGAAGCGCTGAGCGGGGCCTGACGAGCGGTCATTTCCTGGCGAAATTTCACCGGGATTGGCCAGAAGCTAGCTACCACCTGGTCAGCCGTCGTACTTCTTGCCCAGGTCACTGAACACCTTCGCTAGGTCATCAGTACCGATCGGCCAATTCTCGCGTGTCTGCGCCGCCATCCGTTCCGACAGGAAATACGCTAGCAAAACAGCCGGCTGATTAAAGAAGTGCCGCTGGCCGTTCTGCTCTTTGATCTTGTCGAAAACATAGCTCTTGTCTCGCAAAAAGGCGTCCAACTGGTCTATGACGTCTGTTGGCAAGAGATCATTGAATGCGTCAATCACGAGCTGGTTGGAGCGCTCTTGGCCCGGCTCCAAACCTGTGCCATCCCTGTAGGCCGTGGCCAAGTAGTCCAACAGACTGCGTTGCGGCTCATCTGCGGCAGCCAAATCACGCATGGCCTGCTCAAAAAACTCATCCGTAGCCTCGATTAGAGCCATGCTCTTCGCCACCGTGCGCTTTACCGACGGCTGCGCAGTAGTCTTCGGCTTGTACAGCGTATCGTGCGTCAACTCGCTGTGAGCATGTTGCAGGAGTGTGCGTATCTGCACTTCACATGCGATCCCTTCCGGGATGGTCACATCTTCAAACGACAGGCCGGCCTTGGAGCGCAGTACGTAATGCACGGACTGGTATGCGAACTCCAACGGTTTCGCCAGCCGCTCGGCTTCGTAGTCCTTGTCTTTGGACCAATCCCAGAATGCGCCACATTCCGGACTCTCAATAATCGAACAGAACTGGTTGATGTGCGTCGTCAGCAGGACGACGTAGCGCATACCGACCTTGTCAGTAATGTCGCCATACGGATCCTTGTAGGCCTTCCCTCGATATAGAGCTTTGTCGATCAAGCTCGTGTCGCCTTTCAGGCGCGGCTCCATCGGCACCTTCAGGAAATAGCCCAACGGTGTCGGAGCAATTGCGGGTACTAGCCGCTGTTCGATTTCCTGACCGATAAGCGAGGCCCAAGCCCTGTACAGGGGCTTGTCCTTCTCCCATCGCTCCAGGATATCTTTCTCGCTCACTCTTGGTCTCGAATATGCGTCCGGACCGTGATCTTGGTCCACTTAGGAATGTTGCCGTGCTCATCCGGATCGCCATCAATGGATTCGAGTCGCACGAGGTTCTCGAATTGATCTGCTGGCGCCGTCAGCTTGATGTCATGGCCAAAGGTCAGTTTGCGCAGCCTCAACTGACTTTGAACCTCGGACAGATCCTTGTGGATCGCCGTGTCCGGAAAATTCTTCTGCTGCATGTATGCCGTATAGGCATCTTGCAACGGAGCATCTCCTAGATAGGCCATGGAAAACGCCTCTACCTGAATCGTAGCCGTCTGGTCCGTTTTCAGATAGGTGGTCAGTGCGTTCAAAAGGTCTATCTTGCGTTCCGCATCGATGTCTGCGTTACGAATGAAATCTTTGGTCAAGGAATGGAACTGCTTGGTCTGGAATGCGCTGTTTGACGGGAAATCCAGCCCGAGGAACGTCTCGCGGAAATAGAGTGCCGCCGACAGTTTATTACTTTGCGTAATTTGGTCATCGAAGAGGAACGCACGCCAGCCGTTGGTAGGCTGTTGCTCGGTAGCAGCATCGGGATCCTGCCGCACAAACGCACCGATCTTGTAGAGCTTCGCCTGGGGCGTGAGGATCAGCTCTTTGAGGTACTCCAGCGTCAGCGTGTTGTTCACCTGCCGCTTTGTAAACCCCCCATGCGGCTCAGCCTTGATGACACACATGAACGGCCGCGACGGATTGCCACACGTGCCATCGATAACCACGACAATCCCTCCTGGAATTGTCCGGCTGGTTTGTGCGGCGGCCAGCTTGCTGGTGATTGCCTGCGACAAATTCACAAACTGCTCGTCGTTCCCCAGGGACTCAACAATTGCCTTGGCAGACTGCCAAGCACTCTCTGGCCCGGCATCGCTGATTGTCATCTCGACGCCGTGAGAGGACCTCCCCAGCGTATTTGTGATGCGATCTTGAAGAGCATCCCTAGCCTCCTGCGGCAAAGTTAGCAGTTGGGTCCCGTAACTGGGTTCTGCGGGCGCTCTGTCTTCTCCGCGAACAAAGACCTCATGGATGATGATTCGACCGATCGACAGATTCTCAAAGGACATGGCTCGTTTCTTTTTTCTAGTTTCTCAGGGGCACTCGATCTAAAACGACAATAAGACACAACCGCAATTTTTTGATACATGCATTGTACTAGTGCTCCTTGATGCCACCTATTGAATCTCAGGTTTGGAGGCTCCGAAGTGCCTAGAAAACTGGGGCGATTAAGTCCTTTGCCTCACACGAAGGTCATTATTCCCACCGGTTGGAGCTATACACACGGCGAGGCATTGATGCCCGCGCCTCCTCGGACCGGAAACAACCTGCGCTATGACCGCCCACGAACTTCAAGGGTGGGAAACAGTGACCAGGAAAAACTCAAAAATATCATATGGTTACAGCGCCGTCCGGTATTTCGTCCCGTCGCCTTTACTTGACTCGCAGGCGGCCAAACCAACGGAGGCGCGGGCTCGGAGACGAGCCGTGGCTCAACTTACTTACCAAACCCTCCTCGACGATCAGCAACGCCAGGTGATCGGCGAGGGCCTCAATGAACAGACCGCCTCGAATCGCGCAACGGCGTTGCGCGGCTTTCTCAAAGCGAACGGCATCCACGTTGACGACGTGGTCGGCGACGAGATGCGAGCCGGTCACAGCGCCGCTCTCGAACGATTCCTGCTGGGCTTGCAAGAGCTGGGGCAGTCTGCCCGAACCGTGTCTAACACCAAGTCGGCATTCCGCCACTGGAAGGACACGGTGATCGCCCATGACACCATCCAAGCGGCGCGCGAAGGCAAGGCCACGCCCTTTCAGTCGACGCTGGCCACACTGCTGGAAAACCGAGCCGCAGCCACTGTTGCCAAGCGAGTCGGCATCCCCCGGGACATGATGTACGGCTGGATCAAGGGCAAGATTCCTCGCGGGAACAACGTGAATCACCTTCTGAGGCTGGAAGCGTTCTTTGGCCTTGAGAGGCACAGTTTGGTGCAGCTGTCAGGCATGCGGCTGATCGGCCAACGCCAGGCGCACGTAGGAAAGGCACCAGCCCCGATCGCCTACCGCACGATCCTGGGCGACCTGGCGCGCCAGATCTACGGTGAGAAGCCGGCGCCTGGATCTCTCCTGCGTCGCCAATGGACCGAATTCATGCGCTACAAGACGGCGGCAGCATTGCCTGCCGGGCTTCAGCGCACGAAGCGGGGAAGGTGGCGGTTCTCGCCGTGCCCGCTGACGGCAATGACGGATGCGAACTGGTGGGCGTTCCTGGATGGACGCGAGGTGGCATCAGCCCGCTACGGATGGGGAAACACCGGGATGTACCTGGGGTGGCTCAAGATGAGCCCGGAAGCCGGTGGCGCGGGCCTGAATCCCTCGGAGACGCAGTCCATGGCGTGGCTTGCTGTGCCTGACTACATCGAGGCCTATCTGGACTGGCGCAAAACACGCTCTGGTCGGCGTAATCAAGGGGCTATCCAGGCGCTAGCCTTCCTGACGGCTTTGGTCCGTCCGCGCTTCGGCTTTCTGCGGCAGCGTCCGGAATGGCAGGCCACGCTGCCTAAGCGCTATCGAAAGGAGAAGTGGGAGGCCATGTGTGATCGTCAGTTCGATCTGCTCGAACAACTTGCCTCGTCGTACTACAACGAAATCGAGGTCTCGCGCGACTCGTTCGAGCCGCTCCGCCACCTCATCGATCAGAAGAACCCCATGGATTCGGTAGCAGACATGATCCAACGAATGCGTGCGGCTCGGCCTGTCGGTGCGGCACCTAGCAAGGAGGCCATCTGGGCTCGCGATTTGGTGCTGATCAAGATCCTTGCGTCCAACCCGCTGCGTCGCCGCAACCTCGCTCATCTCACTTGGCGAGCAGACAACACGGGAGAGCTTTACCAGAAGAGCGACAAGTCCTGGTGGATCAGAATCCCGAAGCACAAGTTCAAGAACTGGTACGGCGCGGCTCAGGATGTGCCTTACGACAGCCCTGTGCACGCGTCAGCCTGGATCGACATCGAGAAGTATCTGTTTACTCTCCGCCCTATCCTGATGGTGGCACCGACTGACCTGGTGTTTCTGACGCGAAAATCGAAAAAGCCTGGCGCCAAGCACACACCTTGGGTCGACATGGGCGCAACGGTCAAGACACTGACCGCCAACTATCTGCCTAGCTGCCACGGCTTCGGCGCCCATGCGTTTCGTCATCTCGCCGCGACATCCATCTTGAAAGCCGACGGCGGCGATTTCAAGACAGCCGCACTTGTACTTAACGATCGCGTTGGCACCGTCGAGAAGCACTATGCATTCTTGCGCAGCGGCGAAGGGTCTACGCGAATGGCGGAGCTGCTCGACAGCGCCTTCAGTCGGATGTGACGGCAGATAGCGGCGGCTTAGACCACGGCCTTTACCTATGGCCGTGCAAAGGCCCCCACCTTTACCGAAAGTGGGGGCCGAGCTCGTCACCAATCAGTCATGGATCAAGATGTGCCGCGCCAACCACCAAGCGGTCGACGGCCTGAGAATATCTTCGACCTGAGCACGCTGATGAAGCAAAACGATGAGTGACTTCACCGGAACAGGCAACTGATCCAGGTCGGCCAACTCAATTCCTGCCTCGGCCGCCGAAGGACTGCCGCAAACGACCGCAAGCCCGGACTCCAACTGCTGCTCCAGCGTAGGCGTCCCCTCGATGAAATCAGCCAGCTCAAGCCGTCCGGCAAGCATAAAGCCAGCGATAGCCGGCATACCGAGATACGCCGCGAACCGCCGCAAATGTTGATCGCTCACTGCATCCATCGCCTTATCGCCGTTCAACAACTGAGACAGGTAGCTCTGACTGACCCCGACGTGAGCGGCCAGCAGCGAAACCGTATGCGAACGTTCACGCATGGCAACTCGCAAAGCGTGCCGGAGCCGAAGGCCCTTATTTCCTTTCTCCATAATTCTTGCCTAATAGAACGGGCACATGCCCACAGGCGTATAGCTAGATGTGGCGCACGATGAGATATTGCCGCCAGCGCAATCCCATTGCCCCCAGCAATAAAGGCTCCATGCCAAGTAGAGACGAGTAGGCTGGAACATATTTTCCCCGCCCCCAGATGATCTACTTTCACCCCAACGCTCTTGACACCTCTGACCTAGGTGATCCGGCAAAACGGCTCCTTCACACAATGATGGCCATCGGAATCGAGTTAGGCGAGAGCGACCACCATCGCGTGGAGGCTGAGGAACTTCTTCGACGAGCAGATCTGCCACGAGAAAGTCGATCGCTAATGCGGGGCCTGCTCATCGAATGCACGAAGGCCTTGGGCTTGCTTGAGCCGGATGACGACAGCGACGACGACGCGCTAGAGGCAAGCTGCCCCGTCTTCCAATATGTCGCCCAAGACCATGATGAAGTGATCTACCGACTGTGGCGGCCCATCTATGGACTTTCGGCGTCAGAACTACAACGCCTGCTTCCTCTACATCCGCACAAGTTTGTTCCGCTTCTTCCGACACGTGTAGCAAACGAAAGTGTGTCATCCAACTCTCATGCCGAATCCGCCCAAGGCTGGCCAGGAAGCAAGGAGATGATCAAGGCCTCAAACTCAAGCCGCATATCCTTGGCAAGCGCAGGAGGCGATAACTCTGACCAACCTATCGACCTGAACGAGGCGGTTCGAACGCTCTGGCGACTCGCTCACGAGGACGGGGACTTAGGCGCGGAATACTGGAACTCAGTCATTAACCTCCTGAGATCAGCAAACTCAATGCGCTCGGAACTGCTGGAGCTTCGACGACGTGAGAATGCACCTAAGGCATGACCGATGAGCAGATCTCAGCGAAGCTGAGCACCAAAGGCAGGGTGACGATCCCCGGCGCCATCCGCGAGAAGCTGTCCCTCAGGCCTGGCGATAGACTCCAATTCGAACTACGTGCAGATGGCACGTTGGAAGCTCGTCTTGCCACAGGGGAAGGCGCGGTGCCCGATGGCGGCAGGGATGACGGCCAAGAATGATCTCCACAGTCGTCCCGGCGCGGCCCGCCTCGGCTTCAAGCGCTGGGGCATGTCATCAGTATCCCCATCCTTCCCTTTTTGACACAGGTTTCACCTATGCCTCGCCCCGATATCCTTGCTCTCGACTTAGAAGGCACGTTAATTTCTAACGCCGTCAGCCAAATTCCTCGACCTGGGCTCAACGAGTTCCTGATTCAGTGCCGTGCGATCTTCCCGAGGATCGTGATGTACACGACAGTGAGCGAAGCGAGGTTTCGTCCAATCGCAGAACTGCTCATTGATGAAGGCCAGGCACCCGGCTGGTTTGCACAAATTGAATACGTGCGATGGACAGGGACCACCAAGGACCTGACCAGGATCCGTGGCGCGACGGTTCAGCAGTGCCTTCTTGTCGATGACTTCGAAGGATATGTCCATCCCGGGCAGCGTGCTCAATGGGTAAGGATCGACTGTTTCGAACATCCTTATGAGCTGTCCGACCAGGGGCTCGCACGTGCATTACTGGAACTGCATCAGCGACTGGGTTGAGCCTTCCGTATGGACTGTTTGGGCGGCCGGATAGGATCTCAATTACGTGATTCAAAACCTGCCGGGCTCAGCCGTCCAAGGGTGGTTCGTCGCTCACAAATACCGCGAAGCAACAAATCCGCGGCAGCCACCTCCGAGATAACCTCAAGCAGACGGGAGACTCCAGTGTTGCTGCGTACGCTGTGCCAGCGAGGAAATGTATATTCATGCTTAAATAAGTGTCTGTTTATTTCTTATTCGATATGTGCTCTGCTGTCGCAGGGACGTTAGCTAGCCGAGAAACGGAAGCATGCAGCCTGTTGAGCTTGAAGTTGGACAATCTAGAATGTTGACTGTACGGGAGATGCTGGCCTACAACTTCTCCATTCCGCCGTTCCAGAGGCCCTACGACTGGGAACTCTCGCAAGTGGAAGATCTGGCCAATGACCTCTTGGAAGCAGATACAAAAGGCATGCCGCTATTCCTGGGTTTGGTGGTGGTGTGTAAGGACGGCCGCGGTGGATACGGCATCATCGACGGACAACAGCGCCTCACGTCAGTAATGCTGGCAATTGCCGCGAGAGGTGACAAACGCAGTGTTTTGCGTCCAGCCGCTACCGGCCTTTCTTCACTATGGGTCGCGCCCCGGCAAGCGGATTTTGACTTCACGCGCGCGCTTGTGGATGGACGTCCGGAGGCTCAGAAAACTCTGTCCCAGCGTCGCCTTTCCGAGGCGTTTGACGCGCTCGCGACCTCTGGCGCAGCTTTTACCGATGAAGCGCTGCTTAATGCGCAGATTATCGTATATATGTCCCCGTCTCTGGCAGGCGCGACGGGCTTGTTCGAACGTATCAATCTGCGCGGCAAGGACGTGTGCCAGTTCGACCTGATCAAAAACAAGCTTATTGAATGGGCGGGAACCGAGAAGAATCCCCAAGTTCGCGAATCCCTCGAGGCGCTCATCACAGGACGGTACAACACACTCTACGAGCATCTGGATGTGATGAGCGAAGCGCAGGCTCTGGATTCCGATAAGCTGCTCAAAGTCCACTGGATCCTGTTTACCGAACATCAATTCAAAAGTTCGGACAGGGTTCTGATTCAGTTCGATGCAGCCCTTAAGGCGTTGACGGACGCAGGTGAGAACCTGGTTTCGTGGATTGAGAGGTATCTGGACACGCTCGTTAAAGTGGCGGAAATCTGGGTAGCTGTGGAACGGCCGTACGAGAAGATGCCACATGACTACGCCAAAGACTTGAAGCAAGCTTTGCTTGATTTCGGTAGGCTGGCACGAGATGCACAATTCCAGCCCGTAATCGTAGCCGCGATCCTGCGTTGGGGTGACAAGGCAGCTCCTCTTGTACGGTTCTGCGAGATCAGCTCATTCCGGGGTGCCCTCGCGCGCAAGAATAGCAACTATGGTCGGTCATACAAATGGCGGGCGGGAAAGCAACTGTTCCAAGGCACCTTAGCGGACGCTCGGGACCACTTGATATCGACTCCAAAGGAGCTGATCCATCAGCTGTTTTGGCATGCGACCCCTTACTGGGATCTGCAAGAGGCAGCTGATCTAGGCGATGAGCTTTCACCAGAACAGAGTGCCGCCGAAGTCTTTCCAGGCGCAGCGCTCGACAGCTCGCATTTTTATGGCCAATACAGGCACATAGTGCATTACATGTTCTGGCACTACGGGAGGTACCTCCCGTATTCGAAGGAGTGGGCTCATTGCACACGTGAGGACATTTCGCCCTTCCAGGACAGTGTCTGGTTCGATGCCGAGGAGCGGTTTACTTCCTGGGATATAGAGCACATTTATCCGCAAAATCCCGATGACCTCGACACCAAGGATGGCAGGCAGCTACACAAGAACATGGCGCCATGGCTTAACCATCTGGGCAATCTAACTGTCCTGCCGGTCCGGGACAACCGGAAAATGAAGAATGCCCCGTTTGTGGGCGAACGAAGCAAATTGGACTGGCTGCGCAGCCAGCGAAAGGTATCGTTCAATGAGTTGCTTTCGTCTTCCGACTATCGGGGCAACCTGATGGATCGTCCGCACTGGGGCGCGAACAATTGCAGGAAGCGCGTTGCTCAGATCCGAAAGGCGGCTGAAGAGTTGTGGGGGCAGCGCGCCATTGTTGAACTGGGTGTGGGTCCTCTTGATGCGAGGTATCGTGCTGACCTGGCCGAAGACTTCGATGACGACGACGAGGTAAAGACGGCTTGATGTCGCCGGCACGCAAGCGCACCAGAGCCTAGCTTCGCGGTGTCTGCGTCAGGCCGTCACATCGAGATCCACCTGTTGCGCGGTCCCGCGCAAGCGACAGTGCAATGGCCCGTGAGCGAGGCGGGCGCATGCATGGTGGCTACGTGAGTGGGTAATCCCCCCGCAATAGCAGGGGATCACCCGCGCAGAGCTCAGAAATGTAGGTGAGAAGCAGAGGACAGTCGCGAACGACGGTTCACGGCCAATTTCGGGTATCCGCAAAACGTTTACGAAGGTCAGGTCCATGACCCAAGAGGCGCAACGCGATGTCGTGCGAGGAAATCATTAGCAATCCCGCGCGGATTGGCAAAGTTGCAATGTTGATTGACTTCCAAGCTGCTAGTGGCAATGCAGTCAAAGCCCTATAGAGCTTTCGTCCAATTTCTGAAAAAATGACCGAGCTATCACCTGATGCTTTCTACGAGCTTCCAGCTCACCTCCGCGGTGAGCTTCTCGCCTTTTGGGGAAAGGCGCACAAAGTGGTCAGCACAAGCGCCGGTTTCTCAGGTGAAATCGTCTTTCTCGATAAAGGCGATGGCGTTTTTCCCCGCCTGATCTGCGCCAAATTCCCACGATGGCGCCAAGAACTCACACCAGCATTACGCGCGGATCGCTTCTTGCGTGAGATCAAGCTGCAAGCAGCGGCTCACTATCATCCAAATGTACATTGGCCGTTTGACGTCATGCTCATCCTCGGAGTGCCAATTGCCTTTTTCCGGTGCTGGGAGGGCGATCTATCCCACTTCATCGAAGATTCTCACTGGGGCGATCTTGGTCGCTTGTCGCTGATAACTCAGCTCACGGCAGGTCTGGCGCACTGCCACGCCCGTGGCTTGGTCCATCAAGACCTGAAGCCGCAAAATGTCTTCGTTCGAGATCTCCGATCGAGCTTTTCGCTGCCGACGACCGATTTGTGGTTGCGCCCCTTAGTCGCGGACTTTGGTAGCGTCAATCTCGCTGCCGCCGTCGGTGAATTCACAGGTTCCCGACCCTATATGGCACCCGAGCAATGGCAGAAGACTGAGCTTGGCGAATGGACCAGCGTGTTCGTACTTGGAATCATGCTCCACGAGATCATGTCGCGCGGCATCCACCCGATAGGCGAGCCCAGCAGCGACTGGCATCATAAAATCAATCCTGGCTTCAATCGCTGGCAGCAGAACAAGCACTGGCGCAAATGGGTTGAGAATGGTTGCCCGATCGCGCAACCGCTTCCTGATCACGATATAGCGGACCTAGTGGCGGCTTGCCTCGCACCGTCCACCGCTGATCGTCCGTCCTTGCACGAAGTCCAGGCAGCGCTGCTCGGCCTGATGCACCAGCGATCCGTCACCGCAGCGAAACAAGTCAATCTTTTTCTCGGCGTGGCCGAGAGCCAGAGCGCAGCAGAGGAGTGGCAGCACTTCAAGGACCGTGTCGAAGGTCTAGAGCGCGCGATCAATGTTCACTATCCGCGAAACGCGGAGTGAGCCTTGTCTCCTGCTGTTTGCTAGCGGCCGGCCGAAGCATGTCGCTACCAAAGTTTGGTGGATGGTAAGCGCCTGCCGAACACACCCTTGACGGTTCTGCTTATGCAGCAGGTTGCCACCGATGCGGCAGCAGCTCAGCGATCTGGCTGTTTTTCTGCGTCGGCAGCCGCGTGAGCACGTCCTTCATATAGGCATACGGGTCGTGCCCATTGAACCGTGCCGACTGGATCAGGCTCATGATGGCGGCCGCGCGCTGGCCCCCGCGCAGCGAGCCCGCGAACAGCCAGTTCGAACGCCCGATCGCCCAGGCGCGGATCTGGTTCTCCACCCAATTGTTGTCGATCGGCGCATCGCCGTCGTCAAGGTAGCGTGTCAGCGCCTCCCAGCGCAGGCGATCGATCTTGTCGTTGAGCCGATTGGGGGTCCGGGCCTCGACCTCGACAGGTTGCGTTCGGTCCGTAGTGTCGAGCGCCGCCAGATAGCGGTGGATGCTCTCCTCAATCTGCTGCTGACGTTTGTCTATCTTGGCGGCTGTGAAGTTCTTGTCGCGCGTGTTGACTGCCTTGAACTTGCTTCCATCAACTGCAACCAGGGCTTGGCTGAATGGCTTGAGATATCGGCATACGGCAACAAACGGCCGTCGAGCCACATCAGTTCGGCGTTGCATTGGCACTCTCACTCAAGTCGACGACTGAACTGGACCCGATTTCGGTAGCCGTAGAGTAGATCTTCAGCAGCACGGCCGGGTGATACGACGGGCCGCCTGTAATTGCTAGCGCTGCCTTCTCAAATCCCAGCGACGCCAGATTGAGCTCGTCGACGAATGCGACGAGATGCGTCGCGCATCGCTTGCTCATCACTGATCGAGTCCGCCAGCTATCACCGCGCCCTCGGTTTCACCGAGCATCCTAAATTTCAGCAACCGCCCCGTCCAATGCGAATCTCTCGTGTGTGTGGACCACCATAAACATATCGAAGACGATCTGTTTTTTAAAAAAAGCGACTCTTTTCGATCGTTTTATCTTCTCTGCCCTTGGCAAATACCGATAATCTGTGCCCGTCACATTACGTAACCCAACAAAATGATCGCATCGCAGCCACCCGATGGTCTGAAACACACACCGAAAAAACAACTCGCTCTCAGCGTCACGGCAGCGCTCCGCGTTGCCGGACTCGCTCATGACGGCAAGCCAAACAAGCTTCGTCAGATCGACGTCATGCGGCGCACGGGGATGTCGCGGACCACGCTCAAACCGCTCCTCGATATAACCGATTCGAGCCAGCGCAACCCCGATCTGTCCACTCTCCAAAAACTGGCCGAAGCGTTGGGAGTGCCCATGGCATTCCTTTTGATGACACCCGACGATTGGCGTGATCTGATAAAGGCGATTGGAGCCCTGACGGACTATCAAGCCGCTGCGCGCGGATTAGTAAGCGACTCTCTGGGCGGCCCAGCGTTTGCGGAAGCCGTTCTGAAGCGCTGCAAGGTCCACCCTGAGTACCCCCCTTTCGGCGCGGCCTATGATGCCCAAGAAATTCAGCGCCTCGACGCCCGTAATGAATGGCGGCGCAGAACCAGTCTCGTGATAGCCGCGCTAGCCCAGCCCGCCGCGCGAGGCGACCAGCGCAAGTTTGCCGACTTGACCGCGCTGGCGGCAGCTCTGGCCAACGAAATGACGCCGTTCAATCCCAGCGGCTCAACCCAATTCCAAGACAATTAATACATCTGCTATGACTTCCTTGATCTCAGATCCCGATCTCGCACAGGTACTTGACGGCGCCGACAATGACGATCTCGCCGTACTGATCGATCACCTCACCGACAAGGGCGAAGGAAGGGTCTCGCTTTCCTCGACAGCGTGCAAGAAGCTGGTCGACGCGAAATCGGCTGGATTCGTGGACGCTGCTTGTCGAGCCTTGATAGCCGAAGAACTGCAACGCTTTGGCGGAAACTCGCTTTTCAATCTAATGCGAGGCGGCGCTGGAGTTCCCTACAAGGAAGTGCTCTGCGACGTGGCTAGTCACGTTAAGGCCCGGTATTCGGCCAAAAGTGACTGCACACAGATCGAAGTCGCCATCCTGGAAGCGATACTGGAGCAGTCGCTGGACAAGATGAGCGAGCAGGAAAAAGCGCGGCTGTTCGCCGAATTCGGCAGCACCTACATCCCTGGCACCGGACCAACAGTAATGGCGGCGCTACAGGTTGCGATCAACGCTTCCGGCTTTGGTGCATATAAGCTCGCAGCGGTTGTGGCCAACGCCATTGCCAAGGCCATTCTGGGACGAGGCTTGGCCTTTGGGGCCGCAGGCGGACTAATGCGAGGAATTAGTGTGTTCTCCGGGCCAATCGGATGGGCCATCACCGCGATTTGGACCTTGTTCGATCTTGGCAGCCCGGCGTACCGGGTGACGGTGCCTTGCGTTGTTCAAATTGCCTACATGCGTCAGAAGGCCTCCTATCGCAGATGCCCGACCTGCGCGGCAACCGTTGAAATCGGCAAAAAGTTCTGCGGCGAATGTGGCAGCCCCCTTCGTCAGCTGCTCCCAGCGGCCTCGCAACCAAACTGAAAGAGGAATGCACATCATGTTGGTCATCATCTCCACGCCGCTGCGCATTGTGGCGTCCTACGCGATTGCCATGGCAATTGGAGCTCTTCTAGCCCGTCGCGGTTTCGACGACCAGCACGCCGTCGACTAGCGCCCGGACGTCCCAATCTGACGCATAGGTCCAGGACACCAGCAACCATTCCAATCTCGCAAAAACAAAATGAATTCCAATCCCTTTACCAAAGAAATCGAAACGCTGGAGCGCAACTACGAGAAGACCAGAAGAGAGTTTCGCCGCTGGAAAACGGAGCTCACTTGGTTCGAGAGCCTGGACCTCGACCAAGCCGCTGGCGAGCTTTTGCTCGCCCAACGAATGAATGCAGAAAGCCAGTCGCGGCTAAGCATCATGAGTCAAGGCCTTGTCGACCTGGAGTTGTCGGTGCAACGCCTGGAGGAAGAGGCCGGCATGGGAATCGACCCGCGCCACTGGTTCTCCTCGGAACGTGCCATCGCAAAGAGGCAACTCGCTGCGATGCAACAGAAGCTGGCGGCCGGGAAAGAATCGGCAGCGCGTATGGAAGCGGCCATCTCGAAAGCCGGCGAGAGCTGTCGTGCGATCCGTGATGAGATTGAAAAGGCACGGATCTTCGACCCTTTGCTTGCGCAGTCGGCGATCGTCGCGCTTCAAGCGATCATGGATGGGATTTCCCCCCAGTTGGCCGCTTTGCGTCATCGCAGCGAAAAATTGGACGAGACCTTAGCGGAGCCACAGCAACGCTTATACGACGAGGAAACAGAGCGCGCTCGGCTCCAGACTCGATTCGAGCTCGCAGAGACCTTCGATAACGAGCTCAGCAAGGCTTCGAACAGCTACGACAAACGACAGATACACTTGAAGTGCGGCAGTTCGTTGGGAGACGAAAGTCCCAGCACCGTCATGCAGGAGACCCGCAAGGGCCTGCGTCGAGTTGATTCCAACATCGAGAAGCTTCGAGCTCGGATTGCCGAGCTTGTAAGAATCGCCAGCAGAGATGTTCGAAACCTCGTTATCGACGGCAGCAACCTTTGCTACGAAGGAGGAAATAGATTCGTCGGTCTGGCCGCGCTTAAAGCCATCATTCCGATTCTCGCAGAAGCCTATACGGTTACGCTGATTTTTGACGCCAGTATTCGTCGCAAACTGAAGTTGCGCGACAAGGAAATTGCAGCAGCTTTTCCAGATGCCTCCCAGGTGCATGTTGTTGCGAACAAGTGCAAAGCCGATGAGCTCATCCTGGATGTCGCCGGCAATGACCATTACACCTTTGTTATCAGCAATGACCGGTATGCAGATTTTCCTGAAAAGTCTGCAATTAAGGAAGAGCGCGTGCTACGACACGAAATTGTTGGCCCGATGGTGCGAATCTATGACCTACGCATCGCCGCGCCTTTCGAGACGAAACTGGATGCGGCAGCAGCCTGAAGCAGGCCGCTCGGAAAACAGACGTCGATCAATGTGCACTCATTTGTAAGAAACGAAGATGCCCTGTTAGAAAAACACCTCGATAGCCTAGGTGGCCGTTCCGCATTTTTGGACGTCGGGCATCTCGACGCGGCATTGAATGGCACCCCTTGAAAATAAAAAGCAGTAAAAACATCGCCTTATTTCCCTCTTGCCGGCATTGAATGCGATTGCATAATGGCATCTCTGATACGGAGGAGGGGGTGATGGACTTCGGTAAGCGGGATGAAGCGCTACAAAAGAAGGTGTTAGATGCATTATGGAAGCGGCACCTCATCAATGTGAACAAGGAGATAGGGACCGCATACTTTCAGGCTGAGGTCGAGGACAAGATTCATCCGAGTGTGACCCTTACCCGCGAAGAAATCAGGAAAGAAACCGGACGAGTAAAAATCAGAGCTGTGGTGATTGATGACTATGAAAAGGCGCTGCGTCGCCCGGGCTACGACGTATTTCGGGCGAATATCGACACACTGCTCATCTGCATGGCTCCCATACGTACCTCGAAGAACGAATTTGGCTCGCTGGCTGAGTTAGAAAAGCAAAACGAAACCGATCTCACCGAAAACCCACAGCTTGCCGATCCGCCCTACTAACATGCCATCAGGTAAGAATGCGGCGCAATCCTTGTCGCCACCTCCCTACTCCTCTCCACAAGCCGGTCGACCGCGAGCATGAACGAGCGCGGCGATCATTTCCAAATGAATATACAAAGTGAGAACTGAACGCATGCGGGTAGTCGTTGCCGGAGGTGCGGGATTTATTGGTGCCGCCTTATGCCAGTTTCTGGTGACGTCCGGCCACACCGTCATCTGTGTAGATTCCCTTCAAACCGGAAGACTTGAAAATCTCGCGGGCCTCCTCGCGCAAGAGAACTTCGTCTTCATCCAGCAGGATATCGTCCAGCCACTGAACATCGAACCTGTCCACCAGATCTACAATCTGGCCTGTCCAGCATCGCCAGTGCATTACCAGCATGATCCAGTTGGGACTATCGAAACCAACGTACTAGGGACGCGCAATTTGCTCGCGCTGGCCCAGCGGTCCCAAGCTAGGTTCCTCTTGGCATCGACCAGCGAAGTCTATGGCGATCCTGAGCAAAAGCCCCAGCGCGAGGATTATCGCGGTAATGTCAACACAATGGGGCCGCGCGCCTGCTACGACGAGGGCAAGCGCTGCGCTGAGGCGCTGGCCTACGCGTACTGGGCCCATCACGCTGTTGACGTACGCGTAGCGCGGATATTCAATACCTATGGTCCTGGGATGCAGGTCGACGACGGGCGCGTCGTCAGCAACTTCATCGTTCAAGGATTGGCCGGCGAGCCGGTACGCATAGATGGTGATGGATCGCAGACGCGTTCCTTCTGCTATCGCGACGACATGGTGGATGCCCTCGTCGCACTAATGGCGAGCGACTGCACCACGCCTGTGAACCTGGGCTCGGACCAAGAGATCTCGATCTCCGACCTTGCGCTACAGGTCGGTGCAGTCTTGGGAGAGCCCCTCCACATCACCCATGCACCTGGGCGTCCGGACGACCCTCAGGAACGATTACCCGATTTAACGAAATGCCGACAGCTCCTGGGCTGGCAAGCCCGTACGCCGCTGGCAGTCGGACTTAGAAAAACCGCGGAATACTTCAAAACGCTCGCTGAGGTGTCGATTGCCTGAATACGTACTCGCAGGCGCCTCCTGCATCGAGGACATCCCGTATTTGCTAGATGCTGCCGACCGTGTCGGCGCGTCGGTTTGCCTACTCGAGAACGGCGCCATGTACGACCATATCCCGGCGCCCCACCGGCATCTTGTGACGCGTGCCGAATCTCTGCCTGACCTCCCTGACCTGGTGTTGCCTCTAAACGAGTTCTGGGTATCACAGGCCGGACTTCGCCGTGTATCAAACATTCCGACGAGCGCGCTGTGCGCCAGCCGCTCCAAGCATTATCTGTCCGAGCGCCTAGCGCAATGGGGCCTGCACCATCAATCCAGGCGTTACCTGGACGCACAGGCTCCCCCTTACCCGACGCACTATCTGGCGCGCCTGGACGCGGCCTATTCCGGCTATGGCATCGTCCGACACATCGAACTCGGCGAGTTCGATCCGGAGAGAATCGCCGTCGCGGTTTTGGCGCAAGAAACAGCCAGCATGCGCACAATGCTTGGCGGCGCCACCGCCCGCGTGGTCGTCGAAGACTATCTTCAAGGCGACGAATTCAGCGCGGACGTACTCGTGCGAAACGGTCACACTGAAGTACTTAGGCTGTTCCGGAAGATCGTCGTCTGGAAAAACGGAAGACCAGTTTGTGACAGCTATATCGCCATGCCCATGGCGTCAGCGTCGACAGAGGAAATTCGCCGCTGGTGCCATGCTCTCTTTGGCGACCAGGCTACCAGCTTTGGGCACTTCGACTTTATCGTCGCACACGGGAGGATGATACCTATCGACTTCTCATGCCGGCTCGGAGGTGGCATGGATGCGATCAAGCAGTACGCTGGGATCCGCTGCTATGCAGCTGCCGCGCTGTTCAACGCACCAGCCTTTTTCCCGCCTTATACGGTGCAAAAGAATATCGTGCTGACGGGCGGCGGACACATCACCGGGGTGCAGTGCAGCGTACCCGAAGGCTATCGCCCGACGCTGCGCAAGCGGGCCGGCGACCTCGTGCCGCCGAACACGGGTAGCGCCAATGCCAGAATCGCCGAGGTCTGCTTCTCCGCCCAGGACCTGCAAGATGCAATGGCGCGGGCCGAACAACTCGATCGCATGGTGGTAGCCGATGTCTGTCATTGAATCACGACAACTTGCCCTGCTGCTGCACGACTACTTCAGTATCCGCGAACAGCAGTTGCCCATTGAGTGCCTCGCTGACAGTCTAGATGCCATCAACAGCTTGGAAAGCCTGATCGCGATAGATAAAGATGTTTCGCACATCCTCTGGAGAGTTGTTCCGCAAGTCGTCATGCATAAATTCGGATTGGAGAGCTTCAAAGCATTTAGATCCACGCACAACCTAAACAAGACCTTCATCTTCGTCCATCCGGCGCATGTGGAGTGCATCACTGCACTGCGGCACGAATTGGAGAAGCGCTGGCGCGTCACTTCGATGGAAAGCCGGCCACTTACACGGAAGCTGGTGTCCGACCTATATGGCGGCTATCAATGGCACGCATCCTACGCTGCGGGCTGCGCGCATCGGGGCGACTACGGCAAGCCGTCCACGTTCCTCCTGCTGGACCCGATGACGCCGGAAGACACGAACAACCTGACCAAATATAAAAATGAAAACCGCAACCGGCTCTCTCCGAAGATCGTCATCGGCGCCGCCCAGTTGCAACTGCCGATGAATGCGATCATCCAGGCATTCCATTGCCCAGATGCCATTGAAAATGTCCGGCAGATGATTAATCTCGGCCTGGTTCACCTAGAAGACCTGCCGGCATGAGTATTAGGATAATCGGCACGCACAGTGGCCACGACGCGTCAGCCTGCCTGCTTATAGATGACGCCCTAGTCGGGGCGATATCCAAGGAGCGATTGACGCGCAGCAAGCACGACGGCGGAGATCCGTCGATATGCGTCGACTATCTCCTGGAATCTTTTGGTCTCTCTGCGTCGGACATTGATCTCGCTGTGCATAGTGCCTGGCATGATGCCCCCACGCAGCTTCTGCATGCGGACAGTCGGTTCGCGCGCAGCGAAACCACGTTCCAGCATCATCTGCTTCACGGCTATGCAGCCAGCGTCATGACACGAGGACGTCCCTCCATCGTCCTGATCACTGACGGTAGGGGATGCAGGCCGGAAGACAATGGCGAGACAGGGCAAGACGCCGGTCTCTACGAAGTCGAGTCGGTGTATCTCCATGAAAGGGGCGAGCTGCACGAACTCGAAAAACGCTATAGGCCCTATTTCAAAAATCGGTACCGATGGGGTTCACATATCGACAGCCTGGGCTACGCTTACGCTGCGGTTAGCAAGAAAATATTTGGGTCCACGCATGCCGCCGGAAAGGTCATGGCTCTAGCCGCCTTCAGCGAACAGGGTGCTGTAATTCCCAATCCCTATAACTACGACGCTCATCGTACGTTTTCGGTAAATCCTGAATGGTTGGCGTTTCTGGAGCGCTGCCCCGACTCCATTCCCTGGCAGACGCCGCTTGCGGCCGATCTGGCGAGCTCCGTGCAACGGGGGCTGGAGGACTATCTGCACGTCCGCAGCGAGTATCTATCCGCGAAGTACGCATGCGGCGATTTTCTACTGGGCGGTGGTGTTGCTTTGAACTGCAAGAGCAACGGCCTGCTTGCCAACTGCTCCTGGATGCGCAGCATCGACATATTTCCCGCCTGTGGAGACGAAGGCTTGGCCGTGGGCGCCGCGGTCTGGGCGCTTCGGACACGGTTCGGGATTGATACGCCGATCAACTGCGGGGTGTCGCTCGGCGCCCCTTATCCCGTTGCGAGGGAGACTACCGATGCCCCGGCGCGAATCGCTCACTTGCTTGCCGAAGGAAAAATAGTCGGTGTCCACCACGGTGGCTCCGAATTCGGACCCCGCGCGTTGGGTTACCGGTCCATCCTGTCGCCGGCCAACGATCTGGCATTCAAGATTCGGCTAAACATGCAGATCAAGCGGCGCGAGCCATTCCGCCCTTTCGGCGGCATCGTGCTGCGACGCAACTTGCACGAGCTGACGCGGGATGTCCTGGCGGGCCCCAATATGCTTTCGGCCGCCAAGATCATCGACGGCGCACGCGCCGCATACCCGGCCTTGGCGCATGTGGACCATAGCGTCCGGCTTCAGGTCGTGGAAGACGATGGCGGCCTGCTGCACGGAGTCCTCGATGAATACGAACGCGTGACCGGCCGCATTGCCCTAATCAACACTTCCTTTAACGGTGCGGACGAGCCCATTGTGGAAACTCCCTCCCAGGCTGCCCGGTGCGCAGCCGCCATTGGCTTGGACTACGTCTACGTAGGCGGGTCCCTGGAGAAGATTCATGGCTAGATTGGGCATCGTGACCTATATGCGCGCCAATGAACACTTGACACGGGACCTAGTCGAAATCGGGAACGCCCTGCGCAGAGACCATCCCGACCTAATAATGGAGATCTATCACGAGACCGGCGCAACGCTACCTTCCTTAACCGCAGATTTCGCCATTCGCACACATCATACTGACGGCACGAAATACCGAAAGCTGCTGCATGCCCTGCACGAAAGCGACTATGAGTACCTCCTCAGCCTGGACAACGACATCAAGGCCAACATTCCGGGATTGATACGGCTTGTTGGAGAGACCTTAGCCGGTAGCTATGATCTTGCCTGGGGCAGAGTCAGCTCTCGGCAGGTCAACAACTTCACGTCGCATCTGGTCCAAGTGGACAAACTGATCTCTCACAATCTGCTCAGGCCGCTGCTGTGGCGGCTGAATTTGGGTGTGACGATCCCCGGACAGTGCTTCCTGCTGAGAACCGCCGCGTTCAAGAACAGGCTATCCCGTACGGATACCTATTTAGATGATCTCTCGATCGGCGTGTACGCTGCGCGGAACAAACTGCGCTATCGCTACAGCCATGAAATCGTGGCGTTCGAGTTGCCGTCTTACTCCTTTTCCGCGCTATGGCGGCAACGAGCCCGGTGGGCCATGGGATTCCGCCAGACGCTGTCCTGCCCACAACTGACCGCGTATGACAGACGCCTGCTTTGGGTCCACGCTAGCGTCTATCACCTGCTACCTATGCTCCACTGCATTTTTCTTGCTGCGCTAGGAGCACAGCATCCCATTCTCGGCTTCGCCTGGCTGGGACTGATGGCAGGCGTAATTGCGATGCGACGCCCCCGCTCGATCGCCGCGGCAGCAGCTTATCAGCTGATCTTCCCAGTCTTCCATATGGGTTGGCTCATTCATTTCATCAAAGCGAAAAAGTGATACTAAAACCGGAAACCGATTTGAAGGCCGAGATCCTTACACGAGGCGTTGTGTTCACGCCGGCCGCGCTGGACTTCGCCGCTAGCGTCAATGCGAAAGGACAGAACCTTGTCTACAACGCTCCAAAAGGATATACCGCCGGACGCCCGCAGGAATTATTCCTTGCCGGTGAGGATGAGTACGTGACTGTGGTTTCCTGCGTATCCGCACACGGGCATCGTGAACCAGTCACTGTGGACGTATCTGGAAACGGAGAAGTCCATTGTCGCCTAGGCAACGTGGTCATTTCGCGTGAGGTCGACGTGAGTTTCGTGAAGCAGCCTGAGTATTACCGGAAACAGCTAAGCAACGGTGACTTCGCGCAGAAATACATCTCCGCTTGCGGCTACGATGAGTTGAATATCATCCCCTGGAAGGGCTGCTTGATATCGAGCGTTTGCCATTTCTGCGGTGTGAACAATGTTGCGGTGAAGAACCCGAGCGATGCATTGCACGCGGCCCATATGAGACGTAATTCATCGGCGTGGGACTCGGTTCGTCAGGACTACTTGAGCGCGCTATCCGAGTCCATCGACCACGCCCTGCGAGCGGAGTGCTATTCCGAGCATATGCACGTGATCCTTATCTCGGGAAACCTACCCAATGATCAGCTGGATTATCAAGCGGACATCTACTGTGACATCGCCGCGCATATCAAGGATCAGGTTTCGCCTAAATCCAGCGAAGGTATCGTCGCGGTCATTACGCCGCCACACGATATGGGCCGACTGGAGAAATTGAAGGACTCCGGGGTGAGTATCGTTGTGTTTAATCTGGAAGTGGGAAACGATCCGTGGTTTACCAAATACTGCCCTGGCAAGAGCGCGTTGGGGCGCGACTTCTTCATAGACCGTTTAAAGCATGCGGCGACAATTTTCGGACGCGGAAAATCATGGACTAATTTCGTCCTTGGCCTCGAACCCACTGACAGATTGCTAGCGCTTTGCGAGGACCTCGCCAAACACGGCGTCGTATCTAGCGCCAATGTCTTGCACGTGGACGAAGGAAGCCGGCTCGACTGTATCCCTCCGACAAAGGAAACAGTCGTTCACTTCTTCAGCGAACTGTCCAACATAAATCGCCGGTACGGCTTCGATGCATTTTATTGCTCCAAAGCGCTAAGGACGAGTCTGTCCAATGAAATGCAAGATGGACGCTTCAACTGACGATTGAGGCCCAGACACGATGCCACCATCATGGGTGGGCGTTAGCCCCCCGTTACCGAGGTCATGGAGAGGTTGAACTACCCCTAACGCCCGCTCTTGGCCGAATCTGTTGAAAAACTCGATCTCCGCACGCCATCGCACCGAGATTTCCCCCCCTTCAGATCAGCACCAGATCAACGATCTCTGCCAGGACAAGGGGTGAAGCACACTCAAGGATGTAGCACAGCGCAATCTGAAAGAGTTTTTCAACAGATTCGGCCAAGAGCAGCCGTTCAGAGACTGATCTTTTCGCTCAGCTCGAATTGATTTTCCAAAGATTGTTCGAATTTTCCAAAGATTGTTCGAATTTTCCTAAACACCAACACGACTAACCCTCCCATGGAGGCACGTGATAAAGCGTTGGATTGGTAATCCCCCGTAAAAACGTTGTTGTGGGATCTGATTTTGATAGATAGAGATGTGAAATCGCCAGCGTCTGGGTCAGGTACAGGCGCCCACCATTGCGCACGCAGTCATAGAAGCAAAACTGACTAGACTCAGCGCCCATTGTTGCTGGGGGCCAGAAAGAGAATATCCGCTGCACTGGCCAGAGCCCGCTCTGCGACTCTCCCTCTCGAGACGGCTCCATCTACGGGCAAGGTCGATACCCACAGGGCGAACCTCAAACTCCGTGCTACGTTGTGCCAACAAGACCGGGTCACCAGTATGGGTGCAACACCACACTTCTTGTCCACGCAGGATGAAGGGGTGGCGGCCCTTTCGTGCGGCACCAATATCGATGCCTACGGCGGTCACCAACGAACCATCATGTGTCACCGTCGCTCCTTTAGCGCGTGGCTACACGTTACCCATGAAACCGATAAGATAGATTTGCATTCACCCGCTACCCGCTCAATGTCCATGGCTACGGAACGAATTCAGACACTACTATCGCGCACGGCATTGTTTTATGAGGTCGTCCTGCGCCATGTCGAATTACTCACGCCTGCTCCTGGTGGGCGCTTCGTTGTTGCCTTCCAGTCCGGCCTCCTGTCCCTAGAGCATGCACGCAGTGCCACGATGTTGTTCGAACAAGGACGGTTTGCTTCTGGCATTGCACTACTCAGGCCCCAGTTTGAGTGCCTCGTCCGCGGCATCTGGTTGCTCTATGCCGCAAATGACAACTGGATAGCCAAGTTCTCGGAACCGCTAACGGCGGAAAGCGCCAAGCAAGCCAATGAAGGGGTCGGGCTTGCTGACATGCTTAAAGCCTTGGAAACTGCTCCAAACGCACCTGCACCCATCGTTGCCCAGTTGCGTGAATTCAAAGATGTGAGCTGGAAAGCGATGAACAGCTACACGCACGGAGGAATTCATGCGCTGGCAAGAACGCTGTCGGGCTACCCAGAGCAGCTCATCTACGACATCATCCGCAACTCCAATGCCCTAACGGCCTTGTGCACACAACTCCAATCCATCCTCACCGGGATGCCAGAAAAAATGGAGCCCATCCAGCACATGCAACACTCGTTTTCGGACGTGTTGCCTATCATCGGCCAAGCGTGACGGCGGCTTCAAATTCAAACTGGGTGACCGAGCTCAACAGGTCCGTTGGAGTAGCTCCTCGAATGTTCAGCTTTCTCCCAGATCGACCAGGCAGTGAAACGGCCAAGACATCTGCGCCGAAGCGGCATCGGGGAATGGCTGCGTTACTCGGAGCCCCGTTTGAGTGCCGAAACGGATCGCGTGACTGCACAGGTGCTGGAGACATGGAATCCAAAAGCAAAGCCCACGCATTGCATGGGCCCAAGGAAAGTCATCGGAACGGCGCCCGCAAAATGCGATCTGCAAATTGCGCCTCACTTTGAGGCACCCCGCTCAACTGGACAGCGATGCTGAGTGACTCCAGTTCTGCTCCCAAGCCTCGCCCGTAATGTCACCCCGGCCGGACTTATCGTCGAATTCAGCGATAGGCCAGTTTATCAAACACGCGCTGAGCCGCAAAGTCAGCGACGCCCAATCTCAATTGTCTGCGCTACCACCTCACCCATCTGGTCAGCCAGTTTTTTCACACGGCTAACCAGAAGTTCGAGCATCCCATCTCGAAACCTAGCAAGGTACCTTTCACCACAGGACAGCGCCTGCATGACGCAAATCGTCCATCCAGGGGAGATGGATCTTTTAGTTAAAGAACTCTTTTAGTTAGGAGTAACGAGGACGGTGGCTGACTCTCGAAAACAGGCATGAATCACAAGGAGATTTTCCGAGTAGATCGAACAGCCCCGCTCGCCGGACGCAATCTGGCCCCCCAGCTTAGGCATTCTGCCCCCCCTCCGCCCCTTATCTCTGCTCGTAGGCATGCTGACCCGCGTCTGAACCAATCCGATCCCCCCGGCGGCATCTCTATTGCTACTCCCAGTCAAAAAAACCCGGATTTCCGTAGATCAGGCAAGCGGCATGGCCCCCCTTGCGAAGCTATACATACTCAATAAAACTCTTAGTGCGCGAGTCATGAGTAATCGACCCAATCAACCCCGGACGCAGGATATTTGGTTAACTCCAAACGTGAGGCCAGGAAATGTTCGGGCGGCGATCCCAAACGTTCTGGCTCGTTCAGCGATATTTGCAGGCCAGCCTGCGAATTTGAAGAATCGGCGAGCGTTCACTGAGAACTCACTCCTGCAATCGGTCCGCGGCTACCAAATCTTTCAGCAAGATGGCATGCAGTTAACCCAAGCTGAAGCGACCCTGTGGATGGAGCTGCTCAGAATTGCCTTCCTGGCCACCCACCAACCAAATGCACCTCGCATTCCCATTGACGCTTCTGCCAACGGCCTGCTGAAGCGGCTGGATAAGACCTGCGACAGAAAGAACCGTCAGGCCCTGCGGACGAGTTTGCAAGGCCTGGCCGCTGCGCGTGTGAGCGTCGTGCACGACAGCGGATTCAAATGGGAGAGCAACCTGATCAACCTTGATGAAGTCGTCAATGGGCCATCAACACGCATCGTTTTGAGCGTTGATACCAACCTGCTCTCTGCGTACACAGCAGGTTATACGCTCGTCAATTTGGATCAACGACGCAAGCTGAGAGATTCAGCGCTGGGGCTTTGGCTACACACCTTCTACTCGACACATAGAAATCCGCTACCGCTCGCCTCAGCCACACTGCAACGGCTTTCGGGGTGCGAAAACATGAGAGCTGCTGCCTGGGCGCAAAAGCTGAAACTCGCGTTGGAAGCTTTGACAGATGCCACTGGTTGGAAGTGCAGGTTTGATCTATCTAAGGGCACGATGATCCACGTTCAAAGGCCGGCCTTCGTTTCGAAACGAGACCGGCAAAGCCCTCTCGACGAAGAAATCTGATTCGTTAGCGCGTCGGCTGTGTTGCCCCGACCCGCGGGCCGATAACGCTGTCAACTAATCGAAGGCGAGCTCGCTACTTGCGCGGTAGACAGCTTTCAATTCCGAGATCAAAGCCCAAGCTGGTCTAGCTTGGGCTTTGATCATCGCCAAAAAGTCGATCAGGCGGCTTGCGCTGTCCGCGTTGAGACCGTGCCCCGTCGAGCAAACTCGACCCGGATTACGTTGCCGCATGTCGCGACGGCACCATGGTCGAGCATTTCGGACGAACCGTCGTAGGAATCGGAGGAAGGAGCGACGACGATGACATGTTTGCCCGACGAGGCTTCTGGCTCGGTACTCCCTCCACTGCGCGCAGCCTCCACAGCCCTCACCCTTGCGGCCAATTCGCTAGGCGAAGGGTTGTAATAGCGCATGGCCATCTGCAAGGTCTTCCAGCCCATGATCTTGGCCAGCTCCTGCGGCATCATGTGCGGAGCCAAGCGAGTCGCCGCTTCGTGACGAAGATCGTGAAAGTGCAAATCAAGCAAACCAGCAGCAACGCAGGCTGCCTTGAAATCGCAATCCAGCTTGCCGGTCTCGTGATAGCCCTTGATGACCTTCTCGGTCGAACGAGGAAGGCTCTGAAGGACGCGTACTGCCTCGAGATTCAAGCCCACTGACCGCTTGCTGCCATTGCGGGCCTTTGTCAGGTTCAAGACACCGCCTTTCAGATCAACCTGTGACCACTCGAGAGTCAGGAGCTCACCGGCACGCAAACCCGTGGCCAGCGAAAGTCGAATGCATGCTTCCAGCCAGACGGATTGCCGAACGCGCTTATCGCTGACTCCCGAGAGGAGCCGGGCCTCTTCATCCCCACGAAGCCGACGCTCACGACCCTCGGGCGCCGATGGCCGCCTCACATCCTTCAAGGGATTGTCGAGTGGCCAGTTCCACTCCTTCTTGCCAATCGTGTACAGGTGCGAGAGCAACGCCAGCTCGAGCCGCACCGTGTTGGCACTGCCTACTTGTGCGGTTCGCTCATTGCGGTACTTGGCAAAGTCAGAGGACTGAAGAGTGCTCAGCTCACGCTTGGCCAGCGGAAGCTTCTTCAGAAGTCGAATTCGATTGCGCTCGTTGCGCTGCCCACCTACGGCCTTGGTCGGGACGACTTCGTCCATGTAGCGGTCCAAAGCATCGCCGAGGGTCAGTTTCGCGACTGGGCGCAGGTCTCTGAATTTCCCCTCGTCCATTTGCCCTTCGTGCTTTCGCACCCACCGTTCGGCGTCGTCTTTGGTCAAGAACGTCTGGGTTTGCCGCGGGAAGCCTTTACGACGAATGTCTGCCTGATACTGGTACTCACCGCGCTTCTGAATGTTAGCCATGCTGCTTATCTCACAATTTGAGGATTGAGGTATAAGCGCCAACGCGGAAGGGCCCTTGCTTCGCGGGGCTCCGTTTCGCCGAAAACTACCAGCAAATGGAGGCAGAAATTTTTTCTGTAACAGCGCTCGAAGTTCGCTGCCAGAGTCCGCCAAAACACCGGAGTGCGTTAGAAGTGCGGTCAAAATTCCCAGAAAGCAAAAAGCCCACCGTTTCCGGTGGGCTAAGCGCTTGATACTACTAGAGAATTCTGGTGGGCTGTGAGTGGCTCGAACACTCGACCTACGGATTAAGAGTCCGCTGCTCTACCAACTGAGCTAACAGCCCTGCATGTTCATTCACGACTCGGGCATTTTCAACCTGGCTCTCGCCTGGGCTTCGATGCGTTTCGTTGCGTTTGATCAGCGAAGAAGCGAGATTATAGAGAGCTTTTTTTAAATGTGCAAGTCAGTGTTCCATCGCCCCCAAAAAAAGTCACCTACCCCGAGGGTCACGCCGCGTAGCCGCCATCCACCGCCAGGCTCGCGCCCGTCACGTAGCGGCCATCCGGCCCGGCCAGGAAGGCCACCATGCCGGCGATGTCGCGCGCTTCGCCGTAGTGCGGCAAGGACAGCACCGCCACCAACTCACCGGCGCGTTCGCCATTGGCCGGGTTCATGTCGGTATCGATCGGTCCCGGGTGCACCACGTTGGCCGTGATGCCGCGCTCGCCCAGGTCGCGCGCCAGGCCGCGGGTCATACCCAGCAGCGCGGACTTGCTGGCCGCGTACAGCGTCACGCCGGCGCGGCCCGCGCGCTCGGCCAGGCAACTGCCGATGTTGATGATGCGGCCGCCGCGCGGCATCGTGGCCTGCGCCGTCTGGATGGCGACGAAAGGCGCACGCACGTTGATGTTCATGGTGCGTTCGTAGTCATCCGGCGTCACCGCGTCCAGCGGACCGGCCAGGAAGATGCCGGCATTGTTCACCAGCACATCCACCGGCCCCAACTCGGCGATGGCCTGCTCCACCGCCTGGCGCACTTGCGCCGCGTCGGCCGAATCGGCCTGGATGGCGCGCGCGCGGCGGCCGCCGCCCTCGACCTCGCGCGCCAGCGCCAAGGCCGTGTCGCGCGACGCCTCGCTGACATAGGTGAAAGCGACGTCGGCGCCGTCCGCCGCCAGGCGCCGCACGATGGCGGCGCCGATACCGCGGCTGCCGCCGGTCACGAAAGCGACTTTTCCGTACAGATTCTGCATGGGTCGATCCTAAATTTGTAGTGATTAGTACAAATATATTCCGATGCTGGCCGGCGGACGTCAACCATTTTTTTATCGATCAACACAAAATATATCCCACGAGTAAAATCCAGGCCTTATGGCAGAACGTGGGCGCCCCCGGAACTTCGACCGAGCCCAGGCCTTGCGCAAGGCCATGGAAGTCTTCTGGTCGAAGGGATATGAAGGAGCATCGCTAACCGATCTGACGGCCGCGATGGGTATCAACTCGCCCAGCTTGTACGGCGCATTCGGCTCGAAAGAGGGACTATTCCGCGAAGCGGTGCAGCTCTACCGCGACACCGATGGCGCCGCCTCGCGGCAGGCGTTGGCCGCCGGCGCCACCGCTCGCGACGGCGTGTGCGGCATGCTGCTGGCGGCGGCCGAGCGCTTCACCGCCCCCGGGGCCCCGCCCGGCTGCCTGATCGTGCTGGGCGCGCCATCGGGCGCCGACAGCCACGACGGCGTCGGCATGTTCCTCGGCGACAACCGCCGCGAAATGCAAAGCCGCATCCTGGCGCGCCTGACCGCCGCCGCGGCCTCGGGTGAACTTCCCCCCGGCGCCGACCTGAAAGGGCTGGCGGCCTTCTACACCACCATCCTGCACGGCATGTCGATCCAGGCGCGCGACGGCGCCAGCCGCAAGACCCTGCAAGCCGTGGCGCGCCAGGCGATGCGCGCCTGGGACGCGCTCACCGGCGAAGCCCCTCCGCCCGGCCGCGCCAGTGCCTGACGGGGCAAGTCATGTTCCGCATCGACCTCCGGCGCCTGATCCTCTGGATCAGCCTGCTGTCGATCTTCCTGGTGCTGGCGGCGGGGCTGCACGCCAGCTATCTGGTGCAACGCGACCTGCTGCTGCACAACGCGCTGGAAAGCAATCGCGTCTATGCCGCCAAGCTGGCCGCCACCACCGAATACTTCCTGGGCGATCTGCGGCGTCACCTGGCCTACAGCGCCGACGTGCTGGCCGACATGGAAACCCAGCCCGGACTGATGAGGTCGGAGGCACGCCGCCAGGAGGAACAGCTCGGCCACTTCAACTCCAGCTTTGTCGTCTCGCCGCAGGGCAAAGTGCTGGCGGTATCGACCTCGTATCCGCAACTGCTCGGCCAGCAGATGACCAGCGATGCCGCCCGGCTCTCGCTGAGCAGCCACCGTCCGGTCATCAGCGAACCGTTCCGGGCCAGCAACGGCCGCTGGCTCATCCTGTACACCCACCCCATCTTCTCGCGCGACTATCGCTATCTCGGCTATATCGCCGGCACGCTGTATCTGCATGAAGACAATGTGCTCGACCGTCTGCTCGGGCAGCACTTCAACCGTGACGACTCCCTGCTCTACGTGCTGTCGCGCGACGGCACCCTGATCTATCACCCCGACCGCAGCCGCCTCGGCCATGCGAGCGCCGACAAGGACGCGCTGCGGGCCGCGCTACGCGGCGAGACCGGCGAATTGCGCTTCACCGATTCCACAGGCGCCGACATCCTGGCCGGCTATGCACCGGTGCCCAGCGCCGGCTGGACCATCATCGCGCAACGGCCGGTGGCCAGCACCCTGCTGCCGCTCAACGACCTGCTGATGGCCACCGCCCGCAATACGCTGCCGCTGCTGCTGCTCTCGATTGCGCTGCTCTGGCTGCTGTCGCGCTGGATCGCGCGGCCGCTCGGCGAACTGGCCGACATCGCCAGGCACATGCAGGACCCTGACTCGGCCGAACGCATCCGCAAGGTGCGCTCGTGGTACTTCGAGGCCACCCAGCTCAAGCGCGCGCTGCTGATGGGGCTGACATCGATCCAGCACAAGATACGGGACCTGCGCCGCGCGTCCACCACCGACACGCTCACCGGCCTGCTGAACCGCCGCGGCCTGAACGAAGCCATGGCGCTGTTGCAGGCGGCGGAGACACCGCTCGCCATCGTGGCGCTGGACATCGACCACTTCAAGGCGGTCAATGACCGCCATGGCCATGCCGCCGGCGATCAGGCCTTGCGGGCGCTGGCGACGCTGCTGACCGAAGGCTCGCGCCAGGGCGACACGGTGGCCCGCAGCGGCGGCGAGGAATTCATCGTACTGATGCCTGGCGCCCCCCAGGCGGCGGCGGTGGCCTCGGCCGAGCGCCTGCGCCGCAGGCTGGCGCGCCTGGGTACGGAAGCCGGCCTGCCGGCGCCCATCACCCTGTCGGCCGGCGTCGCCTGTTATCCGACCCACGGCGCCACGCTGGACGAGGTCATCCAGCGAGCCGACCGCGCGCTCTACTACGCCAAGAACCACGGCCGCAACATGGTCTGTGTCGCCGACGACCAGGCCGACGACGGCGCGCGCATGGCGCTGCCGCGCTGACGGCCCTACTTGCCCTTGGGCGCCGGCGCCTTGGGCGGCGAGCGCATCTGCTTGAGCAGCGTGCCGCAGGAATTATCGTCGCTGGTGCTCGGTGCGATCAGCGCCAGCAGGCCCGCCGCCGGCGTCAGAATCACCCCCAGCGCCACCATGCCCGCGCCGCGCGCCGCCAGCGGCCCCACGTGCACGCCCACGTCCGGCTTGCCGAAGGTGCCGCGCACATACAGCGGCGAGCGCAGCGAGAAGATGCGAAACCCCTTGCTATCCGGCGTGATATCCAGATCCAGCTTCTCGTTCTTGAAGTCGGCGCTGCCGGTGATGTTGATCAGCGCATTCTCGGTGTCGAACACGAACACGCGCGGCGTCATCAGGCCGCGCTTCATTTCCAGGTCCGCGGCGCCGCAATTGATCTTGACCTCGTCATCGCCGAACAGCTTGGAGACGACGTAGTTGCCCACGTTCAGGCCGGCGATCTCCATCAGGCTGCGGCTGATCACGCCATCGTTGACCAGCATCTTCACATCGCCGCTGGCCGACCCGAGCAGCGCGGCCACCGAATTGCCCGTGCCGGACAGCGCCAGGTCGCCATTCAGCTCGCCCAGGGTCTTCTGCATCGCCTCGGTGGCCGGGAACAGTTGCTTCAGGCGCAAGCGCCGCGCGTGCATCTCGACACGCCCGGTCAGCGCCGCATTGGCGCCGTCGAGCCGCACGGTCGCGGCCATGCTGCCGCCGGCCATGCCGAAGCGCAGCGGATCGAGCGTCAACTGGCCATCCTGCAGCACCAGATGCACCGACAGATCGGACAACGGCAGCTTGGCGTCATGCACGATGCGGCCGGCCTCCAGCGCCACATCGGCATCCATGTCGCGCCAGCGGTCGGTGCGGAACGCCTGCGTCGGCAACACCTTGCCGCCCGGTGGCTTGGCCGGCGCGTCCTTGGGCTTGTCCGAGGCCGGCGCCGGCTTGCCGGACTGCACCCCGATCAGCGGCCCCAGGTCGGCCATGCGCAACTGCTTGGAAGACAGCTTGCCGGTCAGCTTGGGCCGCGGCGCGGCCAAAGAAAACGACACGTCACCGTGCAGGTCGCTATTGCCCACGCGGCCATTGAAATCGCGATAGTCGAACACCGCGCCGCCGGCGTTGCGCAGCCTGGCCACCAGATGGCCGTCGGTGGCGTACGGCGGCGTGTCGGGCAGGGTCACGCCGGTCAGCGGATACAGTTGCGCCATCGACCCGCCCGACAGCTTCAGGCGCAGGTCCAGCGCGCCCAGGTTGACCGGGTCGGTCAGGGTGCCGGCCACGGCCGCCTTGGTGCCGCCGATCGTCACATCGGCCTGCACCGGAAAAGGCTGCCTGGCGTCCTGCAAGGCCAGCATGCCGCCAACCTTGCCCTCGCCTTTGGCGGGCAGGCCCTTGTACTTGCCGTCCACCTTCCATCCGAAGACATAATCGCGTGGCGACGCGGCGGCCGCATCCTCCGGCACGAAAGCCGCGCCCGCCACGTCGGCGAACGGCACCGGCTTGCCCAGCGGATCGACCAGCACGGTCAGATCGGCCTGCAGGATCGCATCGCTCAGGCCGATGCGGCCTTTGTCGAAGCCGATTTCATTGATATCCAGCACCCAGGGCGACGGCTCGCCGCTGTCGGGCAAGGTGAAGACCCAATTGGCGCGGCCATCGGCCAGGCGCTCCAGGTCGGCGGCCGGCTCCGTCAACTGGATCCGCCGGATCACCACCCGCTGACGCAGCAGCGGCAGCGGCGCCAGGCTGAACTCGCCGCGCTTGAGGGTCGCGAATTGCGGCGCCCTGGCCCACTCGGTGTTGCCAATGCTGATATCGTTGGCCACGATGTGCGGCCACGGCACCCAGGCGCGCCATCCGCCCTCGTCCGGTTCCCGCGACCACACGACGCTCAGGTCGCCGTTGATGGCGAAGGGCCGTCCGATGGCCGCGCTGACGCGCTCATTGATCATCGGCCTGGCGCGATTCCAGTCGAACGTGGCGATCGCCACTACCGCTACCGCCATCAGGAGGACCAGCCCACCCACGATCCCGCCCACGATTTTTGTTCTGCGCGTCATCGTTATCATCCTTGCCGTTGCCGCCGGCGCGCCGCTGCCCCGGCCCTATTTACCCTCAAGGGTAGCGCGCCGCGCCGGGCGGGTTAAGCTTGCCGGCCTCATAATGTGTACGGATTTTTCCGCGCCACAGAGAGACCGGTCGGCAAAAGTTACAAAGCGGGCCGGCCCGGCCAGGGGTTTCACCGGCCGGGAAGGCATGAGCCCTACCGAATTTTTGACGCCGGCCCTGTTCAAATGCGCGGGGCGATCGACCCGCCGCCGCCCCGCGCGCGCAACCGCAGTACTACCAGGAGGCCCGATGCGGCATTCAAGCTTGATCTTCGTGGTGGCAGCCTTTGCCCTGCTGACCCTCAGCCGCCTGGCCCTGGCCGCCTGGCAATGGCGCCGCGTGCGCGATGCCGGCGGACTGGCGCCCCTGCTGCTGGGCGGCCTGCGCATCGACGCCCACCAGATCGGCGTGCTGGCCGCGCTGCCGGCGGTACTGTCGCCCTGGTTCGGCCACCTGCCGCTCGCCGCCGCCGCGGCCGGCATCTGGTACCTGGTCGCCTTCATCCTGCTGGCGTTCCTGGAAGTCGCCACGCCGCCATTCATCCTGGAATACGACACCCGCCCCAACCGGCTGTTCGTCGAATACCTGAAGCACCCGCGCGAGGTGTCCGGCATGCTGTGGCGCGGCTACAAGGGCGCGCTGCTGGGCGGCTTCGGCGCCCTCGGCCTGATAGGTTGGGGCGCCTATGCGCTGTTCGGCCACGCCGTGCCCGACGCGCCGCTGGCCTGGTGGCAAATGCCGCTGGCCAGCCTGGCGATCCTGGCCGTGGTGATCCTGGCGATCCGCGGCACGCTCGGCCACCGCCCGATCAACCCCTCATCGGTCGCCTACAGTTCCGATGGCATGCTCAACACCCTGGCCCTGAACTCGCTGTACAACGTGTTCTATGCCGTCTACAGCATGAAAAACGAGAAGTCGGCCTCCGCCGTCTATGGCGACATGGACGACGACGACATGCACCGCCGCGTGCTGGCGCGGGCCGGCCTGCCCCACCCGCCGGCCGACGCGCGCCATCCCAGCCTGCATCGCCAGCCCGCCAGCCGCCAGACCGCGCGCCCGCTCAACCTGGTCATCATCCTCGAGGAAAGCCTGGGCGCCCAGTACAGCGCCAGCCTGGGCGGCATGGATCTCACCCCCGAGCTCGACGCCCTGGCGCGCGACGCCTGGACCTTCACCCGCGCCTATGCCACCGGCACGCGCTCGGTGCGCGGCCTGGAAGCCGTTGTGACCGGCTTCCTGCCGACGCCGGCCCAGGCGGTGCTGAAACTGCCGCGCTCGCAACGCGGCTTCTTCTCGCTGGCCGATCTGCTGGGGCGCCACGGCTATCACTCGCGCTTCATCTACGGCGGCGAATCGCACTTCGACAACATGAAGGGCTTCTTCCTGGGCAACGGCTTCAGGCAGATCGTCGACCGCCAGGACTTCGTCGACCCGGCTTTCGTGGGCACCTGGGGCGCGTCGGACGAAGACATGTTCAACCAGCTCGACCGGCTGCTGCGCGAAGACGGCGACCAGCCGACCTTCACGCTGGCCTTCAGCGTCTCGAACCACTCGCCCTGGGAATACCCCTCGGGACGCATCCAGACCGAGGGCAACCCGGCCACGGTGGAGAACACCGTGCGCTACGCCGACTGGGCCCTGGGCCGTTTCTTCGAGCGCGCCAAGGCCGCGCCCTATTGGGAAAACACGGTGTTCCTGATCGCCGCCGACCACGACTCGCGCGTGTTCGGCGCCAGCCTGGTGCCGGTGCGCCACTTCCATATCCCCGCCGTGATCCTCGGCGCCGGCATCGAACCGCGCCGCGACGACCGCCTGATCAGCCAGATCGACCTGGCGCCGACGCTGCTGTCGCTGATCGGCCTGGACACCGAACACCCGATGCTCGGCCACGACCTGACCCGCAGCACGCCGGGCCGCGCCATCATGCAGTACGACAACACCTATGGGTACCTGAAGGATAACGACCTGCTGGTGCTGGCGCCCAACAAGCCGCCGGTGCAGTACCGCTACACCGCGCCACAGGACTACGCCCCGGTGCCGCTGGATCCGGAACTGGCCAGCGAAGCGCTGGCCCACGCGCTGTGGCCCAGTTGGGCCTATCGCGAAGGCCGCTATTGCATCCCGGGCGCCGCCACCATGACGCCCGGCGCGGCGCGCTGACGCCCTACCCCGGCCGGCGGAAAGCCTTGCGCGCCTGCTCGCTCGAGCGGTGGCAATGGCAATCGGGATGGTGGTCGTTGACCATGCCCACCGACTGCATGAACGCATAGACGGTGGTCGGGCCCACGAACTTCCAGCCGAGTTTCTTGAGGGCCTTGGACAGGGCTTCGGATTGCGGCGAGGTTGACGCGCCGCGCGTCGACGGCTCCCCGGGCGGCGCTTCAAAACGCCAGAAGAACGCGCCCAGCGAACCTTCGCGCTCGATCATTTCAAGCGCCCGCCGGGCATTGTTGATGACGGCTTCGATCTTGCCGCGATGGCGCACGATGCCCGCGTCGGCCAGCAGCGCCTCGACCTGCCGTTCGCCAAAGCGCGCCACCCCGGCCGGGTCGAAACCGGCGAAACCGCGGCGGAAGGCCTCGCGCTTGTTCAGGATGGTGCGCCAGCTCAGGCCGGACTGGAACCCTTCCAGGCACAACTGCTCGAACAGCGCCCGGTCCTCGCCCTGCGGACGGCCCCATTCGGTATCGTGGTACGCCATGTACTCGGCGGACGTATCGACCCAGCGGCAACGGGCAAGGCCGTCGGGAAAGTCGGTGTTGGCAGTCATGGCAGGCATCCAGGCGGCGTTCGGGAGTCAGATGCTACCGCAGCAACGTCCCCGAAAAAAGACGTAGCGGCCCCAAGTCGAATCCAGCTACTATCACCAGCCCTGATCCCGCGCCGGCCCTGTCCTCGCGCATCCCGGGTCGGCCAGGCGGGCTTGCGGCATGCAAGCCCGTTTTGCGTCACGCCGGGGCCGGACAGGCCTTCGGATCCACCGCCATGTCCCAGCTCGAGACAGTCGCCCTGACCCTGGTATCGCCCGCCCTGCTGGCCGGCGACAACAACCCAGCCGCCAATCCCTGCCTGGACTGCGGCGCCTGTTGCTCGCATTTCCGGGTGTCGTTCTATGTCGGGGAACTGGCTGGAGAAAACGGCGGCCAGGTGCCGCTCGACCTGGTCGCCCAGATCAGCCCGCTGCGGGCCTGCATGAAAGGCACCGAGATGGGGGGCGGCCGCTGCATCGCCCTGCGCGGCCAACTGGGCCGGCCGGGCATCCATTGCGCCATCTACGAAAACCGGCCCACGCCATGCCGCGAGTTCGATATCTGGCAACCCGACGGTTCGCCCAATCCGGATTGCCAACGGCTGCGGCTGGCGCTCGGGCTGGCCCCGGTGCCACCGCGGCCGGATGCGGAAAACGACCCGCAGGGCCCCTCGCATCCCAACCAGCCCGACCAGCCCGCCGCCGCCTGATGCGGCGCCGCGCCTAGCGCGCGGCGACCAGCAGGCCCTCGGCCCGCGCTGGCGCCTGGTCGACGCGGCAGCCGCCGACCTGGCCGGCGCGCCGCCGCACTCGCACGATGCCCGGGTCCTTGCCCAGGAAACTCAACACGTTCTGCATGACGCGCTCGCGCTCATGGTCGACACAGATCATGTGATAGCTGTCGCGCAACAGCACCACCGACGCGCCGGGAATCCGCGCCCCCAGCAACCGCGCCGAACGCGGGCTGGTCAGTTCGTCCTCGACCGCGTGCATCACCAGTACCGGGCAACGCATGTGTTCGAGCCCGCGCTTGACCATGCGGCGCAGCCGGTCGACCTGGCGCACGCAGGCCAGCGGCACCCATTGGTAATGGAAGCCATCGCCGCGCGCGAAACCGGCCTTGATGAAGGCCCGCACCAGCTCGCTCTTGACGCCGTAGGGGTCCTCTTCCTCCACACGGATGCGGCGCGGCACACCCGGCAGGTGGTACAGCAGGTAGCGCAAGGCCCGGTACCAGGGCGTGCTCCAGCCATCCAGGAACACCGGCGCCGACAGCGACACCAGGGCGCCGCGGGTGTGCGACTCGCGCTTGCACAGTTCCACCGCCAGCAACGCGCCCAGGCACATGCCGATGACGTGCACGACTTCGTACTGCGCGCACAGCTCGTGGTAGCGGCGGGTGACCACCGCCATCCAGTCCTCGACCCGCACGTCCAGCAGATCTTCGGGGCGGCCGGCATGGCCCGGCAGCGTTACGCCATGGGTGTCCACGCCGGCGCGGGCCAGTACCCGGTGCAGCGAGCCCATGTCGAATTCGGTGCCGCCCAGCCCGTGGATCAGCAACGCGGCGGTGCGCGGCGGCGTGGAAAGGAATGGTTGGCAATTCATGAAACACCCTTGATGCGTGGCGGGAGGAACGGCAAGCCCTGTCCTACCCTGGCGCCATGGTAGGCAAGGGGCGCGCGGCAAGATCCGCAAATCTGTCGGGAAAACGTGAAGATCGGTAAAGGCTGGCGGCCGGCGGCGCGGCCGTGGCGGATAGCTACTCGCGGCCGGCCAGGTAGCGCGTGGGCGTCATGCCGAAGGCAGCGCGGAAACTGCCGATGAAGGCGCTGGTGCTTTCGTAGCCCACCGACAGCGCCGCCTCGGTCACCGAGCCTCCCCGGCACAGCATTTCCAGCGCCCGCAGCAGCCGCGCCTGCTGGCGCCACTGCCCCAGCGTGACACCGGTTTCCTGGCGGAAGCGGCGCATCAGGGTGCGCGACGACATGTTCAGGCGCTGCGCCCAGGCGTCGATGCCCGATGGATCGTCGGGCCGGCCCAACAGCGAATTGGCCAGATCCTGCAGGCGCGGGTCGCGCGGCATCGGCAGCGGCAGCGGGACGTGGTCGCGCTGCGCGAGCTCGGCCAGCAGCACGTCGAACAACTGCGCCAGGTAGGCCTCGGAAAGCTCCCCGGCCGGGCTGGCGGTGAACCGCTCGACCAAGGCGTCGATCAGGCGCGACGACGGCCACGACCGGCAATGGTCCGGCAAGCGCGCGCAGGCGTCGGCCCGCACATACAGTAACGAACCGCGCGCCTCGCCGAACCAGCGGGCCGCATGCTGCACGCCGGGGGGGATCCAGCCCAGGCTGCCCGGCAGCACCGTCCAGACCTGGTTGCCCACCTGCACCAGCACCAGGCCGGCGTGCACCAGCACCAGCATGCCCTCGTCATGGGCATGGTCAGGCACGCTGACGCCTTTGGACGTCCGCGGATGCTGGACGCTGAAGGGTGTCAGCAGGACGTCGGGGAGGGCGTGGTGGACCACGACCAGGTCGGACATGGTTGGCAGATTTGAGCTACAGGTTGACGGGTTCGCGTTAGCGGGCGTGCTTGAAAATGTACATCATTCTCATCATTCGGGCATCGCCCCGGCATGGAGAATCATCATGGACCATACCCGCTTGCGCGGGGCCGGCATCAAAGCCACCTTCCCGCGCCTGAAGATCCTCGACATCTTCCACCAGCACTCGGACCAGCACCTGAGCGCCGCGGATATCTACCGCAGCCTCATCTCGGAACACAGCCGCATCGGCCTGGCCACGGTCTATCGCGTCATCACGCAACTCGAGGATGCCGGCCTGCTCAAACGGACCCAGCTCGACTCGCACTCCACTGTGTATGAGCTGAATGACAAGGGACACCACGACCACCTGGTATGCCGCCACTGCGGCCGGATCCAGGAATCCAGCGACACCGCCATGGCGCAACGCATTCGCAAGATCGCCCGGGACAGCGGCTTCGCGCTGGAGTCCTACAGCCTGGTGCTTTACGGCGGCTGCGGCTGCCGCGAGAACGCGCCCCCCCTTCCATCGGAGAATTCGAATGAACCGCAACCAGTTTTTCTTCCACGACCTGTCCCAGTTCCCCATCGTCACCGCCCGCCACGGCAGCGCGCCGGCCGGCTACGCCGCCAGTTGGATCCGCGAAATGGAAATGCTGGTGGACAACCCGCAGACCTTCGTCATGGTGGTGCCGGACATGCGCCAGGAAGCCAGCCATGACGACCGCAAGGCCATGATCGAATGGCAAACCAGCAACATGCCGCGCCTGAAGGCCCGTTGCCGCGCGTTCATCGCGATCGAACGCGATAGCGCCGCGCTCGACAAGATCCGCAAGCGCGGCGAGAAGATGGCGCGCGCTTTCGGCATGCCGTTCCTGGCGGTGGCCACGCCCGGCGAAGCGGTGCAATGCGCGCGAGAACTGCTGGGCCAGGCCGGCCCAGGCGGCTTCGTGGTCGACTGAAACGGCCCGCCGCTTCGGCCTTTCCAGGCGCGCCTTCGGGCGCGCTTTTTTTTGCGGCGCGGCCAGGCCGCCCGGCCGCAATCCCCGGCCTGCGGTGTTATTGCCGAAATTAGAATGCAATATTGAGAAATTTGCGATTGTGGCAAAAGGTGTTGCTGGACTAAATTCCACGTCTGGCCCATCGCCTGTCCCGCAGGCTCCCGGGACCGGTATTGCGGCGCGCCGGCGCCCTCCGGAAGGCGCTCCCATCCCGCCCGCGGCGCAACCCGCGCTCGCTTCCGTGGTCCGACACTGTTGGCCGCGGCGTCCACCAGACGCCACGGCGCGCGGCCGCACCAACCGGCCGCCACCTCCCGCGCTGTCTGTCGCGATTGCCCGCCGCCCGGACCCGACACTGCGATTTACGGCATTCATACCGATGAAGCGATTCCAATTCGACAGCACCGCGCTTCGTTACTTTCTCACCGTCGTCGACACCGGATCCGTCAATGGCGCCGCCGCGCGCCTGAATGTCGTCAGTTCCGCCGTCAGCCGGCAGATCGCCGGCCTGGAGCAGCGCCTGCAGAATCAACTGTTCGAACGCCACCCCAAGGGCATGCGGGTCACCGAAGTCGGCCGCATCCTGGCCGACCATGCGCGC
>NZ_JCBANN010000034.1:0-56896 GCF_059761975.1 Achromobacter sp. 46006 | reverse complement strand
CCGCAATGTCCGCGCCGCCTTTTCACGCCCTTATTCAATGCGTCTCTTCGATATTGAGGATGCGGCCCAGACCCAGGAAATAGTTGGCGAAGGCCAGCAGGCTTGCCGTCGTGGCGATGTAGACCACCGACAGCGCCGCCAGGGTCGGATCGGCGAACTCGCGCACATAGTTGTACATGGACACCGGCAGTGTCTGGGTCGCCTGGGTGGTCACGAACAGCGAAGCGGTGAATTCGCTGAAGGACATGATGGCGGCGAACAGCCAGCCGCCGAACAGGCCGGGCGCCAGCAGGGGCACCGTCACGGTGAACAGCACCTTCAAGGGCGAGGCCCCGAGGCTGGCGGCGGCCTGTTCCAGGCGCTCGTCGATGTTCTCCATGGAAACATAGACGCTGCGCATGACGAACGGCAGCACCAGCATGACATGGCACAGGATCACCAGGCCGTAGCCGCGGTCCATGTCCAGTTGCGCCACCAGTATCAACAGGCCCAGTCCCAGCGTGAAGTGCGGAATCACCAGCGGCGAGAGCAGGATCGCCTGTAGCAGGTCCTTGCCGGGGAATCCCATGCGCTTGACGGCGATCGCCAGCGCGGTGCCGATGAACAGCGCCAGGAACGAGGTCCAGGCCATGACCACCAGGCTGGCGCGAAAGCCCTGCTGGAAGTCGGGATACGTGAATACCCGCGCGAACCAGCGCAGCGACCAGCTCTGCGGCGGAAAGGTGAGCAGGGCCTTGTCGTTGAACGCGGCCAGCGTGACCACGAACACCGGCAGCAGGACAAAGGCCAGGATCAGCGTGATGAGCAGCGGCGCGCCCAGGCGCAGCGGCAGGGACGGTTTGTGGGCCATGTCAGTGGGCTCCCCATGCCTTGAGGCGCTTGGTGGCGCGGCCCAGCAGCATCAGCGACATGACCGTCAGGGCCAGGCCGGAAACGCTCAAGCTGGCGGCCAGCGGGAAATTCATCGATGAGAATCCGAGCTGGTAGACCAGCGTGGAAACGGTGGGAACGCGGCCGCCGCCGATCATCTGCGGGGTGGCGAAAGCGCTGAAGGTCCAGGCGAAGGCGGTGGTGATGCTGGCGATGATGCCGGGCATCGACAGCGGCAGCGTGACCGTCACGAAGGTGCGGACCGGCCCTGCGCCCAGGCTCTGCGCCGCCTTTTCATAGTCGCGGTCGATGTGCGAAATGGCCGTGGCCAGCATCAGGACCACCACCGGTATCGTGACATGGACCAGCGCGATCAGCACGCCCAGGTGCGTGAACATGAGGTTCAGCGGCAGGTCGATCAGGCCCAGCTTGCGCAGCACGGTATTGATGAAGCCGTTGCTGCCCAGCACGATGATCCACGAATAGGTGCGCACGATCTCGCCCAGGAACAGCGGCGTGATCGACACGATCAGGATGAAGGACTTCAGCAGGCGGTTGCGCACGCGCACCATGGCATAGGCCAGGGGATAGGCCACCAGCAGCGAGCACACCGTGGTTTCGATACTCAGCAGCAGCGTATTGGCGAAAGCCGTCAGGTAAATGGACTTGCCCAGTCCGGAGAAATTGGCCAGCGTCAGGCCACCGACAGCCATCGAGCCGGGGATGAAGGCGCGCACGCTGAACTGCAGCACCGCGGCCATCGCCACGACGATGCACAGCGCGACGAACCCCGCTGGCGAGATCAGCCATCCCCTCAGGCCGGAACGCGTATTCATAGATCGTCAGATTCCCGTGTGGGTTGATGCGCGCGGCAACGCCGACGTCCCGGCAAGGCAGTTCACCGGGACGCGGGCGCGGCACGCGACGGTACCGCCATCAGTTCATGATGTTTTCGGTGAACCACTTGCGCCAGGTCGCCGTTTTCTCGGCGCGCAGCTTGTCGTCGATGACAATGGCCTGCTTGTCCCACTGCTCCTTGGTGGTGAAGACGCCAGGCAAGGCGGCATCTTCGGCAGAAACCTTGGCATTGGTGATGACGGGGCTGGCCTTCTTGTAGGCCACGATCTTGGACTGCACTTCGGGCGACAGTGCGATGTTCATGAATTTGTAGGCCAGGTCGGCCTTGCTGCTGCCCTTCATGATGCCCATGGTGTCGATGCCCAGCACGGCGCCTTCCTTGGGCATGACGACCTTGATCGGCACGCCCTGGCCCATCATGTAATAGGCATTCATCGACAGCAGGATCTGTACCGGGGTTTCACCGGTGGCGATCAGTTGCTGGCTGTTGGCGTCGTTGGTGTAGAACGCCTTGAAGTTGGGCTTGAGGGCCTTGAGTTTTTCCGTCCCCTTTTCCCATGAGGCGGCGTTGCCGCCGGACAGCAGGGCCGCCACCGTGATGATGTGGCTCGGATCGAAGTCGGGTGCCGACAGCTTGCCCTTGAGCGCGGGGTTCCACAGGTCATTCCAGCTGTCGAACTTGATGTCCTTGGGCACCAGGTCGGGGCGGTAGCCGATCGTGTAGACATAGGCCCAGCTACCGATGTGGTACGGGCTTACCTTGGCGCGGTCCACCAGGTTGGCGTAGTTCGGCAGCTTGGCCGTGTCGAGCTTCTCGAACAGGCCGCCGTCGACATACAGCCAGCCGATGTGCGAAGTGGTGAAGGTGATGTCGCTTTCCGGCGTCTTGGCGAGCTTGGCCTTGTTCAGGCGGTCGATCGTGCCGCCGGTGATGTATTTGACAGGCACGCCGGTCTGGCGCGTGAACTCCTTGCCGATGTTCTCATCGATCAGGTCGCGGAAGCTGCCGCCCCAGGTGCTGACCACGAGCGCATCCTCGGCCCAGGCCACATTGGCCAGCAGCACGGTGGAAAAAAGACCGGCTACGGTTAGTTGTCGAATCATTGCAAACCCCTTGAGTGTTTTGTGTCCGCCGAACGCCGCCGACTTGAGCCCAGATGATGGAAGAGGGGTGGGCGCGGGCCAAGTCGCCTTTTCCTTAGGCCTGGCTCGCAATTCCTGAGGCGCCGCGTTAACCCGGATGGGGCGGCGGTCGCGCCGCCCCGGGTCGGAAATTCCGAGACCGGACCCCGGAAAAAACAAATAGGCGCCCCGCGCCGCCCGGTTCGAAGATGGAGTCCCGGCCGAGCCTGGCGCCGCGACCCGCGCGCCGCTGCCCGCAGGCCTCATTCCCAGAGCGACCATGAAACACAAGCGCATCCGCACCTTCAATACCAAGGCCACCTATCCCGAGCAGAACCTGGACAACGACCTGTGCCAGGCGGTGGTGGCCCGCGGCAGCACGGTATTCCTGCGCGGGCAGATCGGGCAGAACCTGGACACCTCGGAAAGCGTGTGCATCGGCGACGCCGCGGGCCAGGCCGAGCAGGCCATGGCCAACATCGCCATGCTGCTGAAGGAAGCGGGAGGAGAAATCGAGGACATCTGCAAAATCACCATCTACATCATCGACCCGCGCTATCGCGAAGCGGTCTACCGTGTGGTGGGCCGCTGGCTCAAGGGCGTTTTCCCCGTATCGACCGGCATCGTGGTGTCGGCGCTGGCCCGACCCGAGTGGCTGGTGGAGATCGACGCCACCGCCGTCATCCCCGACTGATTTCCCGCCAGCCACAGGTCCGCAACCATGACTTTTTCGATCATTGCCCGCTGCCCCGCGACCGGCCAGTTCGGCGCCGCCGTGTCGTCGTCCTCGCCCGCCGTGGCGGCGCGCTGCATACGCGTGCGCGCCGGCGTCGGCGCGGCGGTCAGCCAGAACATCACCGATCCGGCGCTGGGGCCGCTGGCCCTGGACCTGATGGCCGCCGGGCAGACCCCGGCCCAGGCGCTGGCGCGGCTGCGGGAGCGCCCATTCATTGATTACCGGCAGTTGATGGCGCTCGACGCCACCCATCCGCCCGCCATCTTCACGGGCGCCAGCGCGTTGGGCACGCTGGCTGGCGTCGCCGGCGCGGATGCCGCCTGCGCCGGCAACATGCTGGCTTCGACCGAGGTGCCGGCGGCGATGCTGGCGGCCTTCGAGCGCGCCGAGGGCGCGCTGGCCGAGCGGCTGATGCTGGCGCTGCTGGCCGGACAGGCCGCCGGTGGCGAGGCGGGACCGGTGCACTCGGCCGGCCTGCTGGTGTGCCAGGATCTGGAATGGCCGATGGTCGACCTGCGCCTGGACTGGGTCGAGGACGGGCCGGTGCAAGCGCTGTACGCCGCCTGGAAGCTGTACGAGCCGCAGATCCCCGCCTACCTGACCCGGGCCCGGGATCCGCGCGATGCGCCGAGTTTTGGCGTCCCGGGGGATCTCTGAACCAGGCGGCTGGGCGCGGCTGAGGAAAATCTTGCCGGGCGCCGCGCCAGGAGGGGATACTTTGCGTGCCCCGCCGCGCGCGCGCCAACCTATTGACCCTGTTTCCTCAAGTCGGACCCATGCTCAACCGCATTTCCCTACGGCAGATGGAGTATTTCGTGGCGACCGCCAAGCATGGCAGCATCGCCGCGGCTTCCGCCCAGATCCACATTTCGCCGCCGTCGATCTCGGCGGCCATTGCCCATATCGAGACCGAGCTGGGCGTGCAACTGTTCGTGCGCCATCCGTCCAAGGGGCTGGCGTTGACGCCGCTGGGCACGCAGGTCATGCAGGAATGCGAAGACCTGCTCGAACGCGCCTCGCGGCTCTACGAGATCGCCTCCAATTCCAACGACACCATCCAGGGCGTGCTGCGCGTGGGTTGCTTCCAGCCGCTGGCCGCCATGATCGCGCCCGAGGTCATCTTCGGGTTTTCGCGCGCGTTCGAGAAGGTCGAGCTGCATATGGCCGAAGGCGACCAGCAGGAACTGATCAACCGCCTGCATCTGCTGGAAATCGACCTTGCCATCACCTATGACCTGCAACTGGGCGATGAGATCAGCTTCGAGACGCTGGCGCACATGCCGCCGCACGTGCTGGTGAGCGAGTTGCATCCGCTGGCGCAGCAGGTCGCCGTCACGCTGGACGAACTGGCGCAATTGCCGATGGTGCTGCTGGACCTGCCCATGAGCCGCGAGTATTTCCTGTCGCTGTTCGCCAAGGCCGGCCTGGAGCCGAACATCGTGGCGCGCTCGCGCTCGGAAGACGTGGTCCGCTCGATGGTGGCCAATGGCATCGGCTACGCGCTGTTCAACGTGCGCCCCAGGTCGACCCAGTCGCTGGACGGCAAGCGGCTGGTGCGCCTGCGCCTGGCGGGCGAGCACCGGCCGATGCTGCTGGGCCTGGCCACCTACCGGCCGATGAAGCCGTCGCGGCTGGCGCAGGCATTCATGCAGCGTTGCCGCGCCTACATCTCCGACCAGTACATCCCGGGCATGAGCGCCGCCAGTTTCTTCGATCCCTACATGTCAGGCCCCGCCGCGGGCGCCGACGCCGCTTCCACCTGAGTCCGCCATGAGCCGTCCCCTGCCGCCAACCAGCCTGGCGCTGCTGCGCGAACTGATCGCGTTTCCGTCCGTCACCCTCACCTCCAATGCCGGCCTGATGGATCGTGTGCAGGAAGTGCTGGCGCATGCCGGCATCGCCTCGAGGCGGGTGCCGGACCCGAACGATGCAACGCGCTGCAATCTGTTCGCCAGCGTCGGTCCCAGCGAGATGGCTGGCATCCTGCTGTCCGGCCATACCGACGTGGTGCCGGTCGACGGCCAGCCCTGGAGCACGCCGCCGTTCGAGGCCACCGAGCGCGATGGCCGTCTCTATGGGCGGGGCGCGGCCGACATGAAAGGCTTCGTGGCCTGCGCGGTCATGGCCATGGTGCGGGCCGCGCAGCGGCCGCTGAAACGGCCGCTGCTGCTGGCTCTGTCTTTCGACGAGGAAATCGGCTGTGTCGGCGTGCGGCACCTGCTGCGCGAACTGGAGGGCATGGAGCCGCAGCCGCTGCTGTGCGTGGTGGGAGAGCCCACCCTGATGCAGATCGGCACCGGCCACAAGGGCAAGGCGGCCTACCGCGCGCGCTGCTGCGGCCAGGCGGGCCATTCGGGGCTGGCGCCGCGTTTTGTCAACGCCATTCATACCGCCGCCGACCTGGTCGGCGCGCTGCGCGACGTGCAGCGCGAACTGGCCGAGCAGGGGCCGCGCGAAGCCGGCTATGCCATTCCCTATTCGACCGTGCACGTGGGCACCGTGCGGGGCGGCACCGCGTTGAACATCGTGCCGGCCGACTGCGAAGTGGATTTCGAGATCCGCAACGTGGCGCAGGACCAGCCGGACCGGATTCTCGCCCGCGTGCTGGAACGCACCCAGGACCGCATGCGCGAGGCCCAGGCGCTGCCCGCGGCGGCGCCGCCCGAGATCGTTGCCGGCAATGCCTACCCCGGCCTGTCGGTGCCCGAGCAAGCGCCCGCGGTGCGCTTGCTGGCATCGATGCTGCCCGCGGGCACGTCCTGCACCAAGGTCGCCTTCGGCACCGAGGGCGGGCTGTTCGGGCAACTATGGGCGCGGACGTCGGTGCTGGTGTGCGGGCCCGGCAGCATCGAAGTCGCCCACAAAGCCGACGAGTATGTCGAGATCGCGCAGATCGAAGCCTGCGACGCCATGCTGGCGCGGCTGACGGACTATCTCTGCGACTGAGGCGCGCGCCAAAAGAAAAACCCCCGGGGCGAAGGTCCGGGGGTTTTTCGGGGTACTGCGTGCCCCGGCCGAAGCCGGGGCGGCCGTGCAGGGGAAGCGGGACTTAGAAGTCCATGCCGCCCATGCCGCCCATGCCGCCGGGCATGGCCGGGGCAGCGGGCTTCTCTTCGGCCAGTTCGACCACGGCAGCTTCGGCGGTCAGCAGCAGGCTGGCGACCGAGGCGGCGTTCTGCAGGGCGGTGCGGGTCACCTTGGTGGGGTCCAGCACGCCTTGCTCGACCAGGTCGGTGTACTCGCCGGTCGCGGCGTTGTAGCCGTAGTTGCCCTTGCCTTGCAGCACGGTGTTGACCACCACGCTGGCTTCTTCGCCGGCGTTGGTGACGATAGTGCGCAGCGGCTCTTCGACGGCACGCAGGATCAGCTTGATGCCGGCGTTCTGGTCAGGCGTGTCGCCCTTCAGGTCGGTGATGGCTTGCTTGGCGCGCAGCAGGGCCACGCCGCCGCCGGCCACAACGCCTTCTTCCACCGCAGCGCGCGTGGCGTGCAGGGCGTCTTCGACGCGAGCCTTCTTTTCCTTCATTTCGACTTCGGTGGCAGCGCCAACGCGAATCACGGCAACGCCGCCGGCCAGCTTGGCCACGCGTTCCTGCAGCTTTTCACGGTCGTAGTCGGACGTGGCTTCTTCGATCTGGATGCGGATCTGCTTGACGCGCGCTTCGATCGACTTGCTGTCGCCAGCGCCGTCGATGATCGTGGTGTTTTCCTTGCCCACTTCGATGCGCTTGGCCTGGCCCAGCTCGGCCAGGGTGGCCTTTTCCAGCGACATGCCGGTTTCTTCGGAGATCACCGTGCCGCCCGTCAGGATGGCGATGTCTTCCAGCATGGCCTTGCGGCGGTCGCCGAAGCCAGGCGCCTTGACGGCGGTGGTCTTCAGGATGCCACGGATGTTGTTGACCACCAGGGTCGCCAGGGCTTCGCCCTCGACGTCTTCGGCGATGATCAGCAGCGGACGGCTCGACTTGGCGACTTGTTCCAGCACCGGCAGCAGGTCACGGATGTTGCTGATCTTCTTGTCGAAGATCAGGACGAACGGGTCTTCCAGCGCGGCGACTTGCTTTTCCGGGCTGTTGATGAAGTAGGGCGACAGGTAGCCGCGGTCGAATTGCATGCCTTCGACGACGTCCAGCTCGTTTTCCAGCGACTTGCCGTCTTCGACGGTGATGACGCCTTCCTTGCCGACCTTGTCCATCGCGTCAGCGATGATCTGGCCGATCGAGGAGTCGCTGTTGGCCGAGATCGAGCCGACCTGGGCGATTTCCTTGCTGGTCGTGACCGGCTTGGACTGCTTCTTCAGTTCGGCGACGGCGGCGGCGACAGCCTTGTCGATGCCGCGCTTCAGGTCGATCGGGTTGAAACCGGCGGCAACGTACTTCAGGCCTTCCTGAACGATGGCCTGGGCCAGCACGGTGGCGGTGGTGGTGCCGTCACCGGCGTTGTCGGAGGTCTTGGAGGCGACGTCCTTGACCAGTTGGGCGCCGATGTTCTCGAACTTGTCCTTCAGTTCGATTTCCTTGGCGACGGAGACACCGTCCTTGGTCACGGTCGGGGCGCCGAACGAGCGCTCCAGCACGACGTTGCGACCCTTGGGGCCCAGGGTGGTCTTGACGGCGTTGGCGAGGACATTCACGCCACGGACGATGCGCACGCGGGCGTCGTCACCGAACAGTACTTGCTTGGCAGCCATTTGTTAGCTTCCTTCGAAAATTCGTTTGAGGCAGGGTTTACTGGACCACGGCGAGGATTTCGTCCTCGCGGATGACGAGCAGCTCTTCGCCGTCAACCTTGACGGCCTGGCCGGCGTACTTGCCGAACAGAACCTTGTCGCCAGCCTTCAGGTCGACCGGCAGGATCTTGCCGTCTTCGGTCTTCTTGCCGGGGCCGACGGCCACGACTTCACCCTGGTCGGGCTTTTCAGCGGCGCTGTCGGGGATGACGATGCCCGACGCAGTCTTGCGCTCGTTTTCGAGGCGTTTGACGATCACGCGATCGCCCAGGGGACGCAAGGCCATGAGGAACTCCTGTTACTTAAGAAGAAAGTGAATGATCGGTTGGGCCCGGGAGGATTGTTAGCACTCACCGGAGTCGAGTGCTAATTATAGGGATGATGTGGCGGGGTTCAAGGGGGGGGCAGGGGGCTGTTACATATAGCGGGGAGGAAATCCCGGAATCAATCGCGAGGGTTGTTGCGCCCCTAATAAATTCATCCAAGCTGAATTTCGGTTCATAAGCGTTCATTCAATCAGGCGCGCGCTGGCTACGACGGCAGACCGCTTCCGCCCCATATCGCCCACGGCCGCGGCTTGCAAAAATCCGCGGGTTTGATGGAAAATTGATAGTAATTCTCATTACTGAATTTTCAATCCGGAGCGCCTGGTGTCCACCATTCCTCCCGCTGCAGCGTCAGCGATGCATACGCTTTACAGCGACAACCACGGGTGGCTGTTGGGGTGGTTGCGCCGTCGTGTGGGCGATCCGTTCGATGCGGCGGATCTAATGCAGGACACCTTCGTCAGGGTGTTGAAGGCGCATACCGGTCGATGCGGCGCGGCCAGCGCCGACCCCGTCGCCCAGATCCGGGAGCCGCGCGCCTATCTGGCGACCATCGCCAAAAGCCTGATGATCGATTTTTTCCGGCGCCAAACGCTGGAGCGAACCTATCTCGAGGTCTTGGCCGCACTCCCGCCGCAGGAGGTGCCTTCGCTCGAAGCGCAGGCCGTGTTGCGTAGCGCCCTGATCGAGATCGACGCCATGCTCGACGGACTCGGATTGAAGGTCAAGCAGGCCTTCTTGATGGCGCAGTGCGAAGACCTGCCCTATGCCGAGATTGCCCGGCGTCTGGGGGTATCGCGTCGTAGCGTGGATAACTATCTGGCGCGCGCCATGGCGCATTGCTGCCTGCTGCTGCCGTGAGCGGCACGCCAACGCCAGCGGACACAACGCCGAGCGCGCGGGAACTGCGCGCCGTCAACGAGGCCGCCGCCTGGTATGCGCGGCTGAGTTCGGAAGCCGCCACTCCCAACGATCGCCAAGCATGGAGCCACTGGCTCGCCAGCGACGCCGCCCACCGCGCCGCATGGGGCAAGGTCGAGCAGGTCTGTCGCCAGATGGGCCGCCTGCCAGGCAGCATCGCCCGTCCCACACTGGCCCCGGCCAAGGCGGCGCGCCGCACCGTGCTGCGTAACATCGGCCTCGGGGCGGGCGCCGGCGCCGCCTCCTGGCTGGGTTGGCGCACCCTGCCGTGGGAAGGCTGGACTGCCGATTACCGCAGCGCCGTCGGCGAACGGCGCGACATCCGGCTTGCAGACGGCTCGTCCATGCTGATGGACACGGATACCTCCGTCGACGTCTCGTTCGACGCCCAGGCCCGTATCCTGGATCTGCGATCGGGCGCGATTCTGGTCTCCACGCATCCCGACCCCGCCGCCACCCCGCGCCCCTTCCTCGTGCGCACGCGCCAGGGCACGGCCACCGCGCTGGGCACGCGTTACACGGTCAGGACCGAAGATGGCTGGACCCGCGTAGCCGTCCTGGAAAAGTCCGTCCGCATTGCGCCCGCACAAGGGCAAGGCGCCGTCGTCCTGCATGCTGGCCAGCAGGCGCGGTTCAGCCGCGACACCATCGAAGCCCCCCAACCAAACGACATCACCACCGCGTCATGGACTAGCGGCAACCTCGTCGTGCTGGACATGCCGCTGGGCCAACTGGCGGCCGAGCTGGGCAGATACCTGCGCGGCGGCCTGGGGTGCGACGCCGACATTGCCCAACTGCTGGTGTCTGGCTCTTTCCCGCTGGACAACGCCGATCAGGCCCTGGCCGCGTTGACGCAGGGCTTTCCAGTCAAGACCGCGCGCGTGCTGGGCTATTGGACCCGGCTTGTCGCGCGTTGATGCGTGCGGATGCCGAGCCCCGAACCGCGCAGAAATTATTTTCGAAGAATTTGCGTCTTCGGGCCGTCTCGTTCGTCCTCTCAGGCAGAAACCCTTATTTCACGTCTTCCTGAGAGACTTCATGTCGTACAACCCGTCTGTTCACGCTGTTTCCGTCCGCGGCATGCGCCTGCGCGCCTTGCCGTCCCGCCTGGCGCTGTCGTTCATGGCGTCGGCCCTGCTTGCCTCGCCGATGCTGCGCGCGCAAGGCGCCGTCATGGCCTCCGAGTCCACCGCCCGCCGCTACGACATTCCTGGCGGGCCGCTGGCCCAGGTGATCAGCCAGTATGCGAGCGCAGCCGGCGTGGCCATTTCGTTCGACGCGGCGCTAACGCGCGGCCTGACCTCTGCTGGCGTGCGTGGCGCGTATTTGGTGGATGCGGGCTTCGCGGTCGCCCTGGCGGGTAGTGGACTACAGGCCGTCCGCGGCGCGCAGGGCGCTTATACGCTGCAGGCCTTGCCCGCGGCGGGGTCCGTGGTCACCCTGCCCAGCATCGCCGTGACCGCCTCCACCGAGCGGCCTGCCGACGACGGCTTCGTGGCGCTGCGTTCGTCGGGCGGCACCAAGACCAATACGCCCCTGATCGAGATTCCGCAGGCTATCAGCGTCGTCAGTCGCGAAGAAATGGATCAGCGGGGAGTACAGAACTTCAATACTGCCGTGGCGTACACACCCGGCATTCGCGCCATCGACTACCCGGGTGGGCAAGGCGCGCCCGACATCTACCTTCGGGGGTTCCGCGCTTTCAACCTGTTCTCGACGTTCCGGGACGGCCTGCGCGCGGGGTTCAACCAGTACGACATCGATATCGAGACCTATGGGCTGGAACGCATCGACGTCATCAAGGGGCCATCCTCCGTGCTGTATGGGCAAATCGCCCCGGGCGGGCTGGTCGACATGACCACCAAGCGCCCGACCGAAACGCCGCTGCATGAAATCGAGTTGCAGGGCGGTAATTTTGACCGCCGCCAGGCCGCGTTCGATTTTGCGGGCCCGATGGACCAGGAGGGCAAGTGGCTTTACCGCATCACCGGCGTGACGCGCAACAGTGGCACCCAGGTTGACCATTCGCCCGACGACCGGCTCTATCTGGCGCCGTCGCTGACATGGCGTCCCACTGACCGGACCAGCGTCACCGTCTACGCCAGCTACCAGAAATCCAAGCGCGGCGGTTCGGAACAGAGCCTCCCGCTGAGCGGCACCGTCAATGACAATCCGGCGGGCCGCTTCCCGTCGAACGTCTTCCTGGGGCAACCCGACCTGACGCATTACACGGTTGAAAATACTTCGGTCGGCTATGAAATCGAAACTGCCGCCACGGAAAACTGGACCGTGCGTCAGAAGGCGAGGTACACGCATGCCGACGTGGATTACGTGTCCAGCGGTGCGCGCAACAGCGCGCAACTGACCGATGGGCGCTACTACACGTTCGGCATGCAGGACCGCCCGAAAAGCACCGACACCTTCCTCGTCGACACCAATGTCGAAGGCCGCATGTCGACGGGCGCCGTGCAGCACACCGTTCTGGCCGGCCTGGACTATGGGTACTATTCCGGCCGCGAGTCCCGCACCGGGGGCACCAACGGCACTGTGGATATCTTCAATCCCGTCTACACCAACACCACCACGTGGAACAGCTTCAAATCGGTGGACGGCAAGAGCCAGGTCTATCAGACCGGGTTGTATGCGCAGGACCAACTGCGCTATGGACGCTGGATCCTGACGCTGGGCGGCCGCTACGACTGGGCCACCAACAAGGAATCCGACTATCTGTCCGATGCTTCCAGCAAGGTCAATTCTGAGGCCTTCACCGGCCGCGGCGGACTGACCTATCTTTTCGACAACGGCATCGCGCCGTACGTCAGCTACTCCACGTCGTTCCAGCCCGCCTCGGGCACGCTGGCGCCGGCACGGGGCGGTGGCAATTTCGATCCGACCAAGGGCAAGCAGTACGAAGTCGGCATCAAGTACCAGCCCCCGGGTTCCGACAGCATGATCACCGCGTCCCTGTTCCAGTTGACTCAGCAAAACGTCACCACCGCGGACCCTGTGTACTCCGGCTATTCGGTGCAGGACGGCGAGGTGCGCTCGCGCGGGCTGGAGTTGGAAGCCAAGACCTCGCTGGCTGCTGGCCTGAACGTGGCGGCGTCGTACACCTACCTGGATGCCGAGATCACCAAGGACAACGCCAATCTTGTCACCGGCGTTAGCAAGAAGGGCCTGCGCCCAGCGTCGGTGCCGCGGCACATGGCGGGTCTGTTCGTCGACTACACCGTGCGCACCGGGCCTCTCTCCGGCCTGGGCCTGGGCACAGGGGTGCGCTATGTTGGGTCGTCCTACAACGCGGCCAATACGGTCAAGATTGGCGGGTATACGCTGGTCGATGCGGTGGTGCGGTATGACCTGGGCCAGTTGAGCCCAGATCTGAAGGGCTTGCGCGCTTCGATCAGTGCGACCAACCTCTTTGACAAGCGCTATTTCACACCGGGTTTCTACGATCAGTCCGTGTTTTACGGCAACCGGCGCGCCGTGGTGGGGACACTCAGCTATAGCTGGTGACGTCATCGAACCGCGTGCAGCAGGCGAGGAGTTGGGCCGTTCGATGATCCAGGTCGTTCGTGTAGCCGAATGGGCGTTCCTGGCCGCGAGCGGACTAATGATGGTGACGATGGGCGCAATGCCGATTTGTCGTTCTAACGGGCTCTATGAATGGCCGCTGTTCCGCCTTGGCGCGAGTCCAAACAGTTTGCGCAGACTGCCGGCGGATCAGGCCTGGACGACGTCGCCGCTGGGTATCATGATGTCGCGGGAGGGGGGCGTGAATCCCCCGAGCCCTGCGTCTGCAGATATCCTGTGAACCGTCGCTGGCAGCGCCTGAACTTCGGCGCCGCATGCATGATCCTCTATTCCTGAACCATGACTCCACGCCAGCTTCGTTATTTTCTAGAGATATCCCGCAGCGGTAGTCTGTCGCTGGCCTCCAGCTCGCTGCGTATCGCCCAGCCCGCGCTCAGCCAGCACGTGGCGGTGTTGGAGGGCGAGTTGGGCGTAGCCTTGTTCGAGCGGCATGCCAAAGGCGTCACGCTGACAGCGGAAGGAAAGCGCCTGCAGCAACGCGCGGCCTCTATATTGGACCAGCTCGAGTCGTTGAAAACCGACGTGGTGGGTCCAGCGGGAAAGCCGCGGGGACCGGTGCGCGTATGCCTGGCGCGCTCGTTGGCGCAGGTGGTGGCCGCGCCGTTGATACGGCAAGTGGAACAGGAGTATCCCGAGGTGCGCCTGTTGTTGTCATCGGCGCTCTCCAGCCAGGTGCGCGCGGCCCTGGAGACCAGACAACTGGATTTGGCGCTTATGCCTAATGCGTTTGAATTGCCCGGCTTGTACTGCAATCCGGTGTACGAGGAAGGATTTTCGTTGTTTGGCCTGGAATCGATGTTCGACCGGCCTGGCAAGACGATCGCGTTTTCTGCAATCGGGTCTCGACCCCTGGTCGCGCCGGACCGAGACCACGATCTGCGCCGGCTGGTCGAGCGCACGGCGGTGGACTTGGGTTGCCCGTTGAACGTGAAATATGAAATTAACGATCCCGCATTGAACTTTGCCTTGGTGCGCGATGGCGTCGCGTTTGCAATCCTGCCCGATAGCGTCGGACTGGAGTTGGGAGCCGGCGCCGAAGCGGTAGGCGAGCGGCAGTTGCTGCGTCCATCGCTCAAGCGTATGCAGTCGATCGTGCGGGCTGCGGAAGACACGCCTGGCAGCGCGGTCCTGGCTGTTGAAGAGGCGCTGATGGCAGTACTGCGTACCCTAGTCGATAGCAAAGTCTTGCGTGGATCGTTGATATACAAAAAAACTTATGCGAAACACAGATAAATAATATTTGTCTTTAGGCTGCGCCCGATCGTACGCTACCTCCAAAATGGCGGCATAAAACGCCAATATGGAGACAAGCATGCAAGTTCCACGCAGAAAATTTCTGGGTGCCCTGGGCGCCGCCGCCGTTTGCTGTAGCACGGCTCCTGCCAGGTGGGCACGAGCCAATCCCCCTTTGCGCATGCTGGTCGGTTTCGCTCCAGGCGGCGCGGCCGACCTCGTGGCGCGCGCGCTGGCGGAGGGCATGCGGGCATCGGGGTACGTCACCATCGTAGAGAACAAGGCGGGCGCGGGTGGGCGCATTGCGGTGGATACGCTCTTGGCGGGAGGCAGTGACAGTAATTCGGTGCTGTTCACGCCCTCTACCAATCTGACGCTGTTTCCTCATCTGTACAAGGACCTGCGCTATACCACGTCGGATTTCACGCCGCTGGGCACGGCCAGCCAGTTCAATTTTGGGTTGGCGGTGGGAGCCAACAGTCCGGCCAGGACACTGCAGGAGTTCCTGCAACTGGCGCAAAAGGACATGCGCATGGCCGCCTTTGGCACCCCCGGCGCGGGCACGGTCATGAATTACCTGGGCATCATGCTGGGCAACGTTAGCAAGGTCGCATTGACGCCCATTCCGTACAAGGGAGGCGCGCCGGCACTGGCTGACACGGTGGGAGGCACGTTGCCCGCGCTGATCACGACGCTCCCCAACCTGATTCCGATGCACAAGTCCGGCAAGATCCGCATCCTGGCCACGACGGGGACGTCGCCGTCGGCCGAGCTGCCTGACGTACCCACGTTTGCTGCCGCGGGCTATTCAGCGCTGACGGTCGCCGAGTACTTCGCCTTGCTGGGCCACAAAAGCATGCCAGCCGACCAGGCTAATGCACTGGCTGGCGCCGTGGCAAAAGCCGTGCGCTCGCCGGAGTTTGAAAAGGTCATGCGGCAGCAGTTCTTCGAAACCAGAGTCACCGAGCCCGCCGCCTTGAAGCAACAGCTCGAGCGTGAATATGCGTTTTGGGACGGGGTCGTAAAAGAGAGCGGATATCGCCCCGAGACTTGATGTGGTGCGCGCGCCATTGGCTAAATTCAGGAAGCAGAAATGAAAGGCAAGAACATCGTCGTCATCATGTCCGATGAACACAATCCCCAATTCATGGGCTGTTCCGGGCACCCGTTCATCAAGACGCCCAATTTGGATGCGCTGGCAGCGCGCGGCGCACGGTTCCCGAACGCATACACGCCCAGTCCGATCTGCGTGCCGGCGCGGGCGGCATTTGCCACCGGCCATCGCGTGCACCAGACCCGGCACTGGGACAATGCCATGCCGTACCTGGGCGATCCGCAAGGGTGGGGACATGTGCTTCAGGAGCATGGCATCAATGTGGAAAGCATAGGCAAGCTGCACTATCGCAATGAGGAGGATCCAGTCGGTTTCGATGCCGAACATATCCCCATGCATGTGGTTGGGGGGCATGGCATGGTGTGGGCCTCCATCCGCGATCCTTATCTGCCCGTTGCCGGCCGCAAGCGGATGATGGGTGATCGCATCGGCATGGGCGAATCGCCTTATACGTCCTATGACCGCTCGGTGACCGCGCGCACGCTGCAATGGCTGCGAGCGGCGGCCGAGCGTGGCCAGTCGTTTGCGTTGTACGTCGGGCTCGTCGCGCCGCATTTCCCGCTGATTGCGCCGCAGGAGTTCTTTAGCCTGTACGAGCCGAGACAGATTCCCCAGGCCAAGCTGCACCCGAAAGATGGCTACGAACGCCATCCCTGGGTGCAGGCTTATGCAGAATTCGAGCGCACCGAAGAAACGTTCCAGGGCGATGAGGAACGCGTCAACGCCTTCCTGGCGTATTACGGGCTGTGCAGCTTCCTGGACAGCAACGTGGGCCGTATCGTGGACGAGCTCGCTACATTGGGCCTGGCCGACTCCACCCACGTCGTCTATACGTCCGATCACGGGGATAACGTCGGAGCGCGAGGTTTGTGGGGAAAGTCCACGCTATATCAGGAAAGCGTCGGAATCCCCATGATATTGGCCGGCCCGGACGTGGCGCCCACTGTCTGCGAGACGCCGGTGGACTTGCTGGATCTTTACCCGACGCTGTTGCAGGCAGTCGGCGTGGATCCTGCTCCGCATCAGGGAGCGCGTCCAGGAAAATCGCTTTTCGATATCGCGCGACAGCCGACCGATACGACACGTGCGATTCTGAGCGAATACCATGCTGCTGGTAGCAATACGGCGGGCTTTATGCTTCGCAAAGGGCCGTGGAAGTATCACCACTATGTGCGCTTCCAGCCCGAACTGTTCAACCTGGATTCGGATCCCGGCGAATTGCACGACTTGGCAGGCGACCCCGCTCATGCTGGCGTGCTGGCCGACATGAAGGCTTCTTTGTATGCCATCTGCAACCCGGAAGACGTCGACAGGCAGGCCAAGTCGGACCAGGCAGCGTTGATCGAACGCGTGGGGGGGGCCGAAAGCGCGTCGACGATGGGGGCTAGCGGGGCGACGCCCGCGCCCACCGTGGAGAAGACCGCATGAATGTGGATGAACGATATCTCAAAGATTGGAGCGGTCTGACGCGCGGCGTGCCCAGCGCGGTACATCGGCCTACGACCACGGAGGAGGTGGCGGCGCTTGTTCGCGAGGCCGACCTGCATGGCCGCAAGATCACGATTCAGGGCGGCCTGACGGGGCTGGCCGGCGGCGCGGTGCCGGGCGATGGCGATGTGGTGATCAACATGGAACGCATGAATCGCATTGAATCCATCGACGAGGTTGAAGGGATCATGCAGGTGCAGGCCGGCGCCACCTTGCAAGCCGTGCAAGAAGCCGCGGCCGAGGCCGGTTGGTTTTTTCCGGTGGACTTGGGCGCGCGCGGCACATGCCAGGTCGGCGGCAATGCGGCCACTAACGCCGGCGGCACGCAGGTGGTGCGTTACGGCACGATGCGCGATTCGGTGCTGGGACTGGAAGCGGTCCTGCCCGATGGATCTGTCGTGACGTCACTGACGCGCCTGGTGAAAAACAGCTCCGGCCTGGACCTGCGGTATTTGTTCATCGGGTCTGAAGGAACTCTCGGCGTGATCACCCGACTGACCCTGCGCTTGCAGCCTGATCCGGGCGCGCCGGCTACGGCGCTGGTGCAAGTGCCAGACACACAGTCCATGACCTTGTTGCTGCGCCATCTGAAAAAGACCTTGGGCCCGCAGCTGACCGCCTATGAATTTATGTCCGCGCAATTTCTGCAGAGGGCGGCGGACCTGACGGGCGTGCCTTTGCCTCTGTCCGGTGATGCGCCCTGGAGCGTGCTGATACAGGCGAGCGGTGTCGCTGGCGCGGATCCTCAGGTGGCGCTGGAAAGCGCGCTGGAACAGGCGTTGGAGGCGGGCACAATCAGTGATTGCGCGATAGCTTCCAGCTTGTCGGATGCGCACAAATTCTGGCGCTTGCGGGAGTGCATTCCCGAACTCCTGACGGCACTCAAGCCCACGGTGAATTTTGACTGCGGCTTGCCTTGGGCCGAGATGGCGCGGTACGTGGCTGAGGTCGAGACGGCGCTGAAAAAGCGGTATCCGGACGCGACCCATCTGTTCCTCGGCCACTTGGGAGATAACAATATCCACATCCTGACCGGCCCGCACGCTCAAGACGAATGGCAGAACGTGGAAGAACTCGTCTACAACGCGCTGCGGGGCCGGCACGGTACTGTCAGCGCTGAGCATGGCATCGGCTTTCTGAAAAAGCCGTTTCTGGCGTATACCCGTAGCGAAGGTGAAGTTGCGCTGCTCAAACGTCTGAAACGCGCGCTTGATCCCAACGATACGCTGAACCCGGGCCGTATTTTCGATTGACGACATGCGGGCGGCGAGGCCGAGCCCGCAAGCATTGCGCTCATCTTCGCCGATAGATTGAAACGGACGCAGGGAGGTTGACGGCTTGGTGTTCCGTCATGACTTCGAAGAGGTACCGCCCAGGGTGGAGGATGAGATCTCCGAAGCCGGCATCGAGTTGCTCGTTCGCAGGGCGCCGCTTTGGCCCTGGATCGTCGAGAATGCGGGCCGCTGCCGCGCAGCGAGGCGGGACTTCGACAGGCAACGCTGTGAACGCGAATCCTGGCCGGCGGTGTGAGTGGCCCATCAATTTGATTCCACGATTCTTGCAAGCGTCGCGCATGTGGTGCCTATGTTGCCGCGGTGCAGGTTCGTCACGCTGAGCAGCAGGCCACGTTGCGCATGGGGGCGACTGATATGCCAGGCAGAGAGCGCCGAAGGCGCAAGGCCATGTGCGCGGGCGATACGCACCACGGCAATGTCGTCGCAGGCCTGTCGCAGCGGCGCGATTACGCCCAGGCCAGCGGCCAGCGCGCCTGGCAGAAACCTGCTCACATGCATTAGCGCGAGGTTGCGGCGCTCGGTATAGAGCGCCTTCATCTGCCGCAGGTGCCGCAGGAAGTGCCCATTGGATAGAAACTCCGTGACAGCCAACTGGGTAGTCCGGTTCGGTGCCGGCGCCAACACAGCGGCAACCTCGATCAGGCGCTCGGCCAGCGAACGCGGGGCGACGACGAAGCCCAGGCCAAGCGCCGGGCTGAGCGTTTTGCTGAACGACCCGATGTGGACCACGCGCTCGGCGCCTGCGCCTGACGCAAGGGCCGGTGCGGCGCGGCCATCGAGCTGAAGTTCGCCAAGATAGTCGTCTTCGATGATCCAGGCGCCGCTTGACGCGGCCCAGGTGAGCAAGGCGTGTCTTCGCGCTCGCGACAGCGTCACGCCCAGCGGTGCGTGTTGGCCCGGTGTGACCAACGCCAGTATGGCGTCGGGCGCGCGGGCGATGCCATCTTCCACGCGCAGCCCCTGCGCATCAACGGGCACGGGTTCGATCGCGGCGCCGATCAGTTCGAGCCCGCGTCTTCCAAGCGGATAACCTGGCTCCTCGATCCACGCCTTGCGCCCGTAAGCGCGCAGCGCCGTCAGGACAAGCAGCAAGCCCTGCCGGTATCCGCTGGTGATGATGATTTGGTCGGGATGGCATTGCATCTGCCGGCTAATCGCAAGGTGGCTCGCGATCCGGGCCCGCAGCGCAGGTTCGCCCCGCGGGTCAGCGTAGGCGGTGCAAGTGATGGCGTCGTCGCGTGCGGCACGCGTGCACATGCGGGCCCAGAGCTTGGCCGGAAACGCGTCGTGAGCGGGTACGCCCATTTGGAACGGCAGCGGTGCGCTCGAGAATGGGCGTGTGAATGCCGCCAAGGGCCTGTCGATTGGCTCCTCGTCGACCGTTTCACCCGCGGCTGACCTGGCGCATACGCGTGTGCCTGCGGGGCCGGCGCCGAATACCAGGTTTTCGGCGATCAGCCGATCGTAAGCCACGCGGATGGTGCCGCGCGCGACGCCCAGCTGCGCCGCGAGGTCCCGACCGGAAGGCAAACGCTGCCCCGGCGCAAGCCGGCCGTCGAGGATTGCGCGTCGCAGGCTCGCATGGATCTGGTCGCCAATTGGCGCGACGGCGGCGCGGTCCACCTGGATGGACAGCCCTTTTGGCGTATTGCGGTTAGTCATCTTGGGTCAGTCGTTTCGGCGTATTTTGGGCCTGTTTCTCCAATGCCGGCTGGAGTAATGTCCGGTTATGACATGGATCGCGCTCGAAGTCGATAGCCGGCCGCGACGCGACGCATCATCAACGACAGGAAAGGACTGTGATGACCCGTTTGAATTGGCAAGAGATCGCACCTGAAGGCGCGAAGGCACTGTTCGGTATCCACCACTACGTCACGAAGAAGACGAACCTGCCGGAGGAGCTCGTGCATCTTGTGTTCCTCCGCGTGTCGCAAATAAACGGCTGCGCGCACTGCATCGACATGCACAGTCGCGATCTCCGGAAAACCATGTCGATCGACAAGATCACGTTGGTACCGGTATGGGACGAGGTGGGCGACCTGTTTTCTGAGCAGGAGCGCGCGGCGCTGGCCTGGGCTGAGGAGGTGACCCGTGTGAGCGAAACGCATGCCTCTGATGAGGCGTATGCCGCCGCCTCGGCGCACTTCACGCCCAAGGATCTGGTTGACCTTACGATCACGATCGCGGCGATGAATGCATTCAATCGACTGGGTGCGCCGTTTCGGCTTCCTGTCGCCGCCCGGTTGTGATCTGGCTTCCGCGCGCAGATTTGGAGAGATGCTTGGGTGGCCAGAAGATTGCGGAATCCTGGGCGCCGCTGGTGCGCCCGACGACGCGACTCATCTCGTTGCGCTCGTATCTCTGACACGGTCTACGAAGAAGACCGGATTAGCCCCGCATAGACGCCACGCTGCGCCAGCAGTGCTTCATGGGTGCCACGTTCCACGATCCGCCCCGATTGCAGCACCAAGATCAGATCGGCGTGGCGAACGGTCGATAGCCGGTGCGCGATTGTGATGGTGGTCCGGTTCTTCGACAGGGCGTTCAAGGCTTGGGTCAGCGCTCGCTCGGTTCGAGCATCGAGCGAGCTTGTGGGAATTTCAATCCCGCTTTCGGCGGATAGGGTTATGCGTGCGAAGCCGTCGCCGGGACGTTTGCCCATCTTTTTACAGTGCGTGCGGCGCGTAGGCTCTATGCCTACGTGGAAGATTATCGGGAACCTGGTGGTCGTCCAGTCCGGTCATGTGCCAGCCAACCCGCAGCAAGCCAAATATCGACACCGCGCGCAGCCAGTGCAGGATACTGAGGGACGCTGGGTCGCGTTCGATCGTTTCGGGACGGGCCTTGGGTTTTCGATGATGTGCGTGGGGACGAGCAGCGGCTTTTCAGTCTAGCGAGATGCCGGACTCTTGGGCCACACGCCGCCATTTTCCTTGCTCGGTCGCAAGCATGTCACGGAATTGTCCGGCTGAGCCCGGCGACACTTCCACGCCTCTTGCGGTCAGCTTTTCCCGCACATCGGGCATATGCAATACGGAGTTCAAGGCTGCATTGAGCCGTTGTACTACGTCAGGCGCCATGTTAGCGGGTGCGAATACGCCCATCCACCCTTCCGCGGCCAGGTCCTGGAAGCCCAGCTCTGTCAGGGTGGGGGTGTCCGGCAGGTCTCGCAGCCGTGCGGGGGAGGGCGTAGCCAGCGCGCGCAGCTTTCCCGATTTGATATGAGGCAAGGCGACTGCCGCGGTTTCGAAGGTGAAGTCGACCTCGTTCGCCAACAATGCGGTCATTGCCGGCGCGCTGCCTTGGTAGGGGATATGGGTCGCTCTGATCCCGGTGCGTGACAGGAACAGCTCGCCAAGCATGTGATTGGTTGATCCGATGCCGAACGACGAAAAGTTCAGGCGATCGGGTTGCGCCTTGGCCCGGGCGATCAGGGATTGCACGCTGGTGATGGGCGAGGAGGCGGGCACGACCAGGACAAAACTGACGCTGCCCACTTCGCCTATTGGCGTGAATTGCTCGAGCACGTCGTACGGCGCCGTCTTGCGTGTCACCGGGTTGATGATCATCTCGGCGCTGGTACCAAAGAACAGTGTGTTGCCATCTGGGGTGGCGCGCGCCACGTTCAATGCGCCCAGCGTGCCGCCGGCGCCGCCCCGGTTCTCGACAATCGTGGGTTGGTTCAGGAACGAGGGGAGCTTTTCCGCAATGATGCGGGCGGCCCCGTCGGTGCCCCCGCCTGGAGGAAAGCCGACTACCAGGCGTAGTGGGCCCGCGGGATTGCCGGTGGCGCCGGCCTGGGCGGCGCATAGCGCGCTCAGGCACAGGAAGACCAAACGGAGCAGCATTTTCATGGGGTTCTCCAAAGGGAACGGGTATGTCCCAAAAGGGGGGGCGAACAATGGCGTTACGGTTGGGCCGCGCGTTGACGCACGCCTTCTTCATGGGCCGCCCGTTCGGCGGCGCATACGCTGGACCGGGTGCCGACCCGCTGCAGATAGGCTTCCAGATGGGGCCATGCGGCGGTGTCGATGTCGTGGGCGCGGGTCCACATGGCGATGGTGTAGCAGTGCGCGTCCGCAATCGTGAAGTGGCGGCCCATCAGGAAGTCCCGTTCCGCCAATTGGTCGTTGAGCCATTGCAGCCGGCCTTGCAGATACTGGCGGGCGATCAATTTGTACTCGGGCGGCGTGGTGGCTTTGAACAGCGGCATGAAGCCGCCTTTATGCAGATCCGCCGCGATGAAGCTCATCCACTCCATGATGCGGTAGCGAATCAGCGACCCGGGCGGCGCGAACAAGGTCGTGCCGGGCTGTTGGTCGGCCAGGTATTGCATGATGACGGCACCCTCGCTGAGGTACTGCCCGTCGGGCAATTGCAAGGTGGGCACCGTACCCTTTGAGTTGATCAGCAGGTAATCGGTCCCATCAGCCAACCGCTTGGTGCGCATGTTGACCCATTGCAGGTCCAACGCAATGCCGAGTTCGCGCGCAACGATATCGACCGCCAGGGAGCAACCCCGTACCTCGTGATAGAACTTCATGTCAGTTTTCCCAGGTGACGTGCCAAAGCTGCAGCGGGATGCGGGGCTGCTCGGCATCGGATTGAAACTTCGGTCTATCTTTAAATCGTAGTACCAAGATAGAAAAATAATTAATTCAGTACTACAATTCTTGCGTGACTCGAGGTTGTTTCCAACTAGGGGAAACGCTTGTCTCGCCAATGGCCTGACGTCGGCGGCTTCTTGAGCCATATCGAAGGCCAGCCGGCCTTTGGTGAGCGCCGGGGGGCGGTCGGGACCGGCCGAGCACTTATTTCCTAAAAGGGGAAGGAGGACATCATGCAAGGCACGATCTTGGTGGGGACTGCGGGGCAGGGCATATTGCGAAGCAACGACAACGGCGCGAGCTGGCATCGGCTAGGTCTGAAGGAGGCGATCGAGTTTGACGGCGTCGTGCGCTGCCTGGCGGTCGACCCGTCCGACCCCGCCCGTGTGTTCGCCGGCGCGGATACCGGTATCTGCCTGAGTACCGACGGTGGGGCGCACTTCCAGCGGCTGGAGTCGCCGGCCAATGGGCAGACCGTCTGGGCCCTGGCATTGGATCCGAGCAATCCCGCGCTGATCTACGCGGGGACCGGGGCACCGTCGCGTGCGCGCATGTTCCGCTCCGCCGATGGCGGCCAGACGTGGGAAACGTTGCCGGTCGAGTTGCCGGAGTTCTGTGCCGGTGTGAATCGGCCGCGTATCCTGTCGATTGCCGTGGACCCCGCCAATGGCGAGGTCTGGTTCGGCGTCGAGGAGGGCGGCGCCTGGCGCAGCCGTGACCGGGGCGATTCCTGGCAGCGGATTGATTCGGCAGCCAACGGAATCGTCAGTGGCGACATCCACGCCATCAGCGTTTTGCCGGCGCGCGGTACGGCCCCGCGCACGCATCTGATCTGCACCGTCAATTCGGTCTACACCAACGTCGACAGCGGCGAAGGCGCCTGGCAGGGCGCCAGTTCGGCGGATCGCTTCGATGGCATGTACTACACCCGCACGATCCAGCCACTGCCCGGGGGCGAGGACACCCTATTGTTGGCGGCCGGAGATGGCACGCCTGGCACGCGGACGCGGATATATCGCTCCGAAGACCGTGGCCGCACTTGGACCTGCGCGATTTTGCACTCGACGCCGAACTCGACCTTCTGGGCCTTCGGCGCGCATACGGCCGATCCGTCGCTCGTGTTTGCAGGCACGAAGTATGGGCATTTGTTCCGGTCGATGGATGGCGGGCGCAGTTGGTTCAAGGAGTGGCGTGATTTCAGTGAGATCACAGCCGTGGCCTGGACACCGTTCGTCGCGCCAGTCAAGGCCCACCCTCAATCCAGATTACAGAGCCCGTCCACTTGACCGCCTCGGCGCCGCCGCGCCGGCCGCGTCCGCGGTGGCGGCCATTCCAGTCCCATTCCATTTCCTGAACAAGAGACGTACCGTATGAAGACCCCCAATTTCAGCGCCTTCCATATCCGCAAGTGGTATCTCCAGATCGAGGATTCCCTGGCTGGAGAAACCGGAGCCCCCGCGGATGGCGAACCTCTGCGAAAGATAGTCATTGCCGCTTGTCTCCACAATCCCTATGCCGGCCGCTATGTCCAGGACCTGTCCGCGTGGATCGACGCTTCGCCCGAGCTGGGGCGCGAGTTTGGCCGTCGCATTCGAGAGGCCGCCGCGGGACGGGCGATCGAGAGCTATGGCAAAGCGTGCCTGGTGGGGATGGACGGCGAATATGAGCATGGCAATGCCTTGCTCACCAATCCCGCGGCCAACCCTGTGCGGGAAGGCGTCGGAGGCGCGAAATCCTGGGTGCCGTCCACCGGCAAGCGGGGGACGCCCGGCACGGCCATCGATATTCCCCTGGCGCACAAGGACGCGCTCTATGTGCGGTCGCATTACGACACCGTCACGGCGCAATTCAACGACGGCCCGAACCGTGATGAAGTCGTACTGGTCTGGGCGTTCGCAACGAGGGGGCGGCTGAACGCGCGCCTGGGCGGACTGCGCGCTTCCGACGTGAAGGGGCTCGACGGTCTGTGCTGAGCTGGCTGGATTCAAGGAGAGGAATATGAATCGCCGCGACTATACGTTGACGGTATCCGGGCTGGGCCTTCATGTCGTTGAATGGGGCGACGTCGACGGCGATCCCATTGTCATGCTCCATGGCATCCGGGGCTACGCCGAGACCTTTTCGTGCCTGGCGGCCGCGTTGCAACCCGGCGTGCGCGTGATCGCCTTCGATCAACGCGGCCGCGGCGACTCCGATTGGGACCCCGACTGGAATTACTATGTGGACGCCTATGTGGCGGACCTGGAGGGCGTTGTCGGGCAATTGGGCCTGGCACGATTCGATTTGCTCGGGCATTCGCTGGGCGGCATCAACGCCATTGTGTTCGCGGCGAGGCATCCGCAGTTGGTCCGCCGGTTGGTCATCGAAGACGCGGGGCCGGGCGCTTTCGAAGTCAGTGCGGGGGCCTCGCGCATCTGCCAGGAACTCCAGACCACGCCCAAGCGGTTTGCGTCATGGGACGAGGCCGCGGCGTTCATGCGTGCGTTGCGTCCCACTGTCAGCGAGGCGGCGCGCCAGGAGCGTTTGGCCAGCATGCTCAAGCCGGTGGCGGAGGGCGGCTTTACCTGGCGCTACGACCATGCGGGTATCGCGGCCACCCGTTTGAACCCGGATCCCGCGCGGGTCGTGGACCTGGAACCCTATGTGCGGGCGATTGCGTGCGATACGCTGGTGGTGCGCGGCGGCAGGACGGACTACCTGCAGCCCGACATGGTGCGGCGCATGTGCGACCTCAATCATCGTCTTCGATCGGTCGAGATTCCGGATGCCGGCCATTATGTTCACGATGACCAGCCTGTCCTGTTTGCTGAAACGGTGCGGGCATTCCTGAGAGGCCAGCGCACCGCGCAGGACTGAAGAGAGAGGTGACGCGAAAGGCCCCTCAGGCCGCAAACAGCCCGCCGGCCCACATGCTCCGGGGGGCTGCTGCGTCGCTCCCTTAGCCAGCCAGATTTCCGGGCGCCGTCGCCAGCACCTTTTGATAGATCGCGATGGTGTTTTCCACCGCGGTCCGCAGTGCCGCCGGCGAAGAGCCAACCCAGTCGTACCCCTGGCCAATCATTCGCTGGCGAGCGTTGTCGTCTTTGCCCAGGTTTGCTGCAAGTGCCGCGATGCCATCGCAGATGGGCGCGGGAGTGCCCGCAGGCCCGAACAAACCGAACCAGCCGCTGAAGTCCAATTGCCGCACCTGCTGTTCCTCGAAGGTCCTGGTATCTGGAAAAACCCTGGTACGCGTCTCGCCCGTCACGCCGAGGACGCGAACCTTGCCTTCGCGGGCCAGGCTTTCAAGCGCGCTGCTGGTCAGGAACACCGCATCGATGTGGCTGCCGAGCAGATCGGTGACCGCCTGGCCGGAACCTTTGTAGGGGACATGGGACAACTTGGCGCCCGTCGATTGGGCCAGCAACAGGCCATACAGGTGCGCTGACGAGCCGGTGCCGAAGGTGCCGTACGTCAAGGCCTGCTGGCGGGCGTCGGCCAGGAATTCATCCAGTGTCTTCCAACGCGACGAGCTGGCCACGGCCAGCACATTGGCGGTGGTCGCCAGCAAGGTGACGGGGCTGAACTCCTTGGTGATTTCGGCGGCGGTCGTCTTGGCAATGAGCGGTCCGAGTACGTGCGTGCTGGATGTGCCCAGCAACAAGGTCGTGCCGTCGGGCTTCTGGCGTGCAACGTGGCGCGCGGCGATGGCGCCGTTGGCGCCAGGCTTGTTCTCGACCACGAAGGTGGTGCCGGGCGCGTGCGTCTGGGCGAAGTGGGCGAATTCGCGCGCGAGCTGATCGGCGCCTCCCCCCGGGGCAAAGGGCACCACCAGCGTAATCAGCGCGGGTAGCGGTTGGCTCTGGGCCTTGGCCAGCTTGGTCCGCCCCAAGGCGCCCGCCGCCATGAGGCCCAATAACCCTGTGGTGAAAGATCTGCGTTTCATGACCGCCTGCTCCTGGTGTGGGGATCGGCCGCGGCAGCGCCCGCCAGCCGTCCGCGAACGTGAATGACGGTGCAAATCGTACTACTAAAAGCTAGAAAATTATATTTTGGTACTACAATTTAATGGATAACACCTAGTGTTGTCGGATCCGCAGTACCTGTAGAGCCGTACGCCCGGCTTGGCGGACGTGGTGCAGGGCGGCCTTGCCGGCGGCCGCTTCGTCACGGGCCTTGAGCGCTTCGAAGATCTGGGTCAATTCGTATAGGGTTTCGGGCAGCCGGCTGGGCGCGGACAGGGAGGTGCGCCGCAACAGCACGATGCGGTTGTGCAGTTGGCGCAGCATGCTGCCGAGCAGGCGATTGCCGCACCCGGCGGCGATCGTGTCATAGAACGTATCGCTCAGGGCGACCGTCTGCTCGACGTCGCCACGACGCGCGGCCTCGGCAAGGGCGTCGAAGGTGGTTGCCAAGGTCTGCATGTGCTCGCTGCGCGCGCGCAGCGCGAAGCCGGTGCAGATCTGCGCTTCCAGGATGCCTCGCACTTCGTAGATCTCTTCCGCTTCTTCGTAGGTCAGCACTGCGACCACCGGGCCGCGATTGGGGATGATCTCGATGAGGCCTTCGGCCTCGACCTGGCGTAGCGCTTCGCGCACCAGTGTGCGACTGACGTCGAGCAGTTCCATCAACTCCCGTTCCTTGAGGCGTTCGCCCGGCTGGAATCTGCCCGAAAGAATGGTTTTGCGCAGCGCGTCTTCCGCTTGCCGTCGCAGCGGGGTCGAAGGGACGTCCTGTTCGGTGGGTGAGCGCGCGTCCTGCTTATCGTTATTCATGGAGTGTCATACCGGAATTTGCTGTTCTCTCAAGGCGATCATACGAAAATTGTATGGCATCGCGCAGCTAGCCCGTACGTCGTTTCCGTCCCGGCGCTTGAGCTGAGTACGCCGAGCGCCGTGCGCGAGGGGCGCAGCCACGATGCCCGCGCCTTCGCGCACGAGCCGGCACGCCAGGTTCATGTCATTGCTTTCCGGTTGCTTGCACGGCGTCGCGTTGCTTGGCGTCCCGATCCAAGCCCGTGCCTGACCATCCCGCGCCCAGCGCCTTGTACAAGGCAATCCCACCGCGCAGTTGCGCCAGTTGACTGAGCGCCAGGGCATCACGTGCCTGGTTCAGGTTGCGCTGCGCCGTCAACACCGGCAGGTAGGCGCTCAGCCCGCGCGCGTAGAGCCGTGTCGCCTGCGTCAGGGCGTGTCGGCTGTCGACCACAGCATCCTGCAACGCGGCTTGCCGTTGGCGTTCGCTGGTCCACGCTGTCAACGCGTCCTCCACGTCGCGCAGCGCGGAGCGCACGTCCCGCTCGTAGACGCGCCGCGCCGCGTCGGCGTTGGCCTGTGCCGCAGCCACGCCCGCCTGTGCGCGTCCTGCATCGTAGAGGGATTGGCTGCCCTGCAGCGCCGCCGACCACGCCAGGCTGGCGCCCGAGAACAAATCGCGGATGACGCTGGCCGTGGTGCCGATACCCAGGGGAATGCGGAACGTCGGGAGGCGTTCGGCCTGCGCCACGCCGATTTGAGCCGTGGCGGCGGCTAGGCGTCGTTCGTCCGCTCGCAGGTCGGGGCGTTGGCGGATGACGTCCGACGGCAGTGACAGCGGCAAGTCGGCGGGCATGGACAAGGCTGGCGCGGGCGTGGCCAAGGCCGCTTGCCAGTCTCCGGGAAAGCCGCCCGCCAGTACGCCGATGGCGTGACTGAAACGGGCGATGTCCGCTTCCAGCAGAGGGGGTTGCGCCTGGGCCGCTACGCGTTCGGCGCGGGCCAGGGTGACGTCGGCCTGTGTGCCCAGGCCGCCGCCTTGCGCTCGTTCGGCCAAGCGCTCGGCTTCGAGCAGCGCGCGAATGTTGTCGCGCGCGATGGCCAGGCGACGCTGCGCGGCACGCAGCCCGGCGTAATCGGATACCAGTTCGGCCACCAGGCTCACTTGCAGCGCGCGATGGTCCGCGGCCAGCGCCTGGATGCCGGCGTCGGCCGCCTCCACCGCACGGCGCGTGCCGCCGAACAGGTCCAGTTCCCAACTGGCATCGAATCCCAGGTGCCAGCTTCGCGCCCGTCCGCCGGGCTGCGAGCTGAGCGCCTGACTGCTGCGCACGGCATCCCCGCGCGCTCCGGCCGATACCTCCGGCAGGGCGGCCGTGGCGATCTGCGCGCGTTCGGCGCGTGCCTGGCGCAGGCGCGCCAAGGCGATGTCCAGGTCCTGGTTGTGCGCCAGCGTCCGGTCGACCAACTGGTCGAGCAGGGGGTCCTGGAAGGCGCGCCACCAGGCGCGCAGGCCAGTGTGATCGCCGCCGGGCATCGCGGCCTCGGCCTCGATCCAGTGCGCGGGGACGTCCAGCGTCGGCGCGTGGTAGTCCGGGCCGGCCAGGGTGCAGCCGGTCAGGACCGCCAGCAGCGAGGTCTGCAGCAGCGCCTGCCGAAGGCGCGGCAGCGAGCAGGGCGGGGGTGTTTGCATGGCCCTGCCCTCACAGCCAGCGATGCAGCAGCGAGATCAGCCGGCCCTGGGGCGCCGGGGCGCCTGCCGATGGCGCCACCTCGATGCTGCCGGTCATGCCGGCCGCCAGTACGACTTCGTGCGGCACATGCTCGAACTCGATGCGTACCGGGATGCGCTGCGCCAGCCGGACCCAACTGAAACTGGGTTCCACGCTCGGCAGGCCCTGCGCATCGGCCTGCTGATTGGTGTCGGTGATGCCCCGGCCGATGCTTGCCACCCGGCCCGACAGCACCTGGTCGAACCCCATGAGGCGGATTCGTGCCGCCGCGCCGGGCTGGATGGCGCGCAGTTTGGTCTCCTCGAAATAGCCGGTGATCCAGAAGCTGCGGGCATCGAGCAACGCGATGTTCGGCTGGCCCGCGACGGCGTAGTCGCCCTTGTTCAGGCGCAGGCGCGTGATGTAGCCGTCGGTCGGCGCGCGCAGCACGGTGCGCGCCAGGTCCAGCTTCGCTCTGTCCACGGCGACCTGCGCACTGCGCAGCTCGGCCTGGGCGATAGCCACTGCCTGGTTGGCGCGCTGGATCTCCTCGGCTGGCACCAGGCTTTCCATGCCGCGGCGTCGCCGCGCCTCCCCGGTCTTCTGGCGCAGGGCGATTTCTGCCGCCGCCAATTGCGCTTCAGCCTGAGCCAACGCCAACGTGAAGCTGGCGTTGTCGATGCGATAGAGCACTTCGCCCTGCTTGACGTATTGATCGTCCGTCACCGAAACGTCGGCGACGGTGCCGGACACCTCGGAGGCGATGCGCACGATCTGTGCGCTGACCCTGCCATCGCGAGTCCAGGGCGCGACGACGTAGGCGCGCCACAGCGCGCAGACCAGAAGGCCGGCGGCGATGACCACGGCAAGCGTCAGTCCTGCCCGCAGCAGAGTCTTTGCGGGGAATGAGCGTTCAGACATAAAGCACCAACAGGGAAACGAGGCAAAGGGAAATGGCGAACTCGAACAGGCCCGGATGCCACACCCGGCGCAGCACGCCGCTGCGTGCCAGCATGAAACGAAGGCCCAGGTAGATTGGCAGGGCCACGCAGGCATAGACGAAGAAGGGAGGCAGGTAGACGCCGGCCAGCGGGAATTCACTGAGCATGGACATGGCCTCCAAAGGGCGGGGAAACCTCGACCGCATGGCGCTCCAGCAGCGCGGCGACGTCCTGCAGAACAACCGTCGATCGCTGCTCGTCGTGCGTGGTGGCGCTCGAGCGCGGGGGCAGGCGCGTCAAGGTCTGCGCCGCGCGGCGGGCCAGACGCGCGGCCCGAGCGGGGTCATCGGCCCGCTGGCGCATATGGCGCAACGCGCTGGCCACCACGCGTGGCCATTCGGCGTCCTGAGGCGCCTGGCGCACCCAGCGTCGCAAACGCAGCACTTCCCGGCCCAGATGCTGGCTGGCCAGGGCCTGCGCGATGGCGCGATCCATCTCCTGCGGTTGTGCCCTGAGCAACGCGCCAAGTTGCGCGATGCGGTGTTGCTGGCGCCATTGCCATGCGCGCGCATCGGCGGGCTGGCCGCGCAAGGTTGCCAGCGCCTCATCGCGGATGCGCTGGCGCAGGCGCGTGGCGTCGCGCGCCTGGTTGCGCGGCAGCACGATCCGGAAGCCCAGCAGGGTGAAACACGTAGCCAGCACCCAGGCCGCCGCGCTATTGAGAAACGATGCAAAGTCGTAGCTCATGGGGTTGTTGGGCGCCGCCAGTGTCGTGAACGCCACCAGATAGGCCACGGCCCCCGGGGCGTAGCGGGGCATCGTGGTGGCGTATACACCAGGCAACCAGAACAGACTCAGGGTAACTAGCAGCAGCGGCAGGCCCGAGACGTGTGGGAGCACGATGAAAGAGCACAGGAAGGCCATCGCCACGGCGGCCGCCGTGCCCTTGATGAATTCGACCGCACCCAACGCGGGATCAGGCGCAGTGGAAAGCAGCGCGCATGCCGCCGCCAGCCCCGCCAACATCAGGTTGCCTTCCGTCCATCCCGTGGCGATCCAGAAGGCACCTCCCATCACCACCGTCAACATGGCGCGCACGCCGTTCTGGATGGCCGCCACGGTATCGCGGTGGAACGGCACGCGCACGCGCGCCGGCGTTGGCCTGGGTTGGTGGAAGCGCTCGATGCTGTCGATGGCCTGCAGGTAATCGTCGAGTTGCTCGATCAGGCGATCGCCCGCGATCATCATCGCGGCCTGCTCGGCGGGATCATCCAGCGACGTCGCGGCAAGGGCGGCCACCAATCTGGCGCGCAGCGCGCTCAGTCGTCGTCTGGCCTGCGCTCTTGCGGACGGGCCGGGTTCCTGCGCCAGAGCCTGTCCCGCCTGCCGCCATGCCCGCTCCCAGTCCGGCTGCAACGCGTCCAGCGCCGCGAGGCTGGGGCTGTGTTCGCGCAGGGGCGGCACGCCGCCCACCAGGGCGGAAAACAGCGACGCCATCGCGTGCCGCAGCGTGCCCGCCCGATGGGCCAGATCGGCAGACTCGGCCTTGCCCAGCGCCAGCAGATCGTCCATGCCATAGACCTCGGCGATGAGAGAGCGACGTCGGACATCCAGGGGCTTGGTGTCCGGCGCCACGCTGCTTTGCAGGGCCTGATGGTGGGTCGATAACACGTCGGCGGTCGCGGCGGCCAGACGGTCGAGCAACATAGCCAGGCGGCTGTGCACGCTGCGGTTGCTGAACAGCGCGGACACCACGGCCAGGCAGACCACGCCGAGCAGCACGGACGAGCCGCGCCCCATCACCTGATCGAAGGTGCGTTCAGGATGTTGCATGGCGCCGAAGGCCGCCAGGCCCACGGTATAGCCCGCCAGCGAGGCGCCATAGGCCCGGAAATGCCGCAGCAGGGTCATGCCAGCCACGCATACCCCTAGCCAGGCGCCGAAGCCGAGCAGGAAAAGCCAGGGCATTTGGCCGAAGGCGCTCATCAGGACGAAGGCCGCCAGCATGCCGACCAGCGTGCCCAGTACCCGCCACACCCCCTTGCCGATCACGCCGCCCTGGATGGGGTTGATGACCAGCAGCACGCTGGATGCCGCCGCGTAGGGCGCGTGCAGTTCCAGCAGATAGGCCGACGTCAGGGCAAGGCAGGCGGCCAGGATTGAACGCATCACATAGGCGGCGCGAGGCGTGGTCAGATCGAGATAGGGCAGCCCTCGCGCCAACCCATCCCGAAGCCGGGACGGGCGTGGAGAAACGCCTGAAGCCGCGTCACGCAGCCTTACACAACGCACGGGATACCCTTCTGCAGTGATCAATACGAATCACTGTAGGCAGGTGCAATCATTCCGAAAAGTGAATTTATCGCAACCTTATGATTGCGTGAAACGCATGTGTTGGCCCACGCGTGCCGTTATGGTTTGGCGCGCTTGGCCGCTTGCGCCCGGCTCTCGGTGCAAAGCGTATGAATCGTCTGCCGCAGCCATTGGTGGGCCGGATCGCTATCCAGGCGCGGGTGCCAGGCCTGTGTCAGCAGCACCGTTTCGAGCGGCGTCGGCAGGTCGAACAGGCGGACGCGCAGGCCCGCGGCCAGCGCGCTGCTGGCCAGATGCCGCGGCAAGGGCAGCAGCAGGTCGGAATCCTGAAGCGCGAACAGCGCCGTGTACGGATTGGGCACCACCAGGGCGACATGCCGACGCAGCCCCTGCGCTTCCAGCGCGGCGTCGAGCGGCCCGGCGGCCTTGCCGCGCCGCGAGACGTTGATGTGTTCCCAGCGCGTAAGGCGTTCGGGCGTGATCTCGTCGTCGAATATCGGGTGATTGGCTCTAGCGGCGCCCACGAACGTCGTGGTGAACAGGGACTGCACGCGAATCTCCGGTCCGAGCTTGCGCGAGGCGCTGATGAACAGGTCGATGCGGCCGCTGCGCAGCGCATCGTCGTCCACGTCGTCTTCCTCCGGCGAAAAGCGCAGCATCGCGCGCGGCATCTCGCGCGCCATCGCGTCCAGCAGGTGGCCCAGGTGGATGCTCACGAACTCGTCGGTGGCGCGGACGTTGAAACGCCGATCCAGCGACTTCAGGTCAATGTCGACGCCGGCGGTAAACACCTGCGAGGCCTGTTCGACCGCCGCCCGCACTTGTTCGCGCAGTGCCAGCGCCTTGGGGGTGGGCATGAGCTTGCGGCCGACCTGGACGAACACCGGGTCGCCCAGCGCTTCGCGGATGCGGCTCAAAGTGCGGCTCATCGCCGGGGCGCTCAGGTGCATGCGGCGCGCGGCGCCGATGACGCTGCCTTCATCCAGCAGCGCGTCCAGCGCCAGCAGCAGATTGAGGTCGGGACGCGGCATGGATGCCCCTATCTTTGATTACATTGGTGCAATCATATGTTCTTTTGAATGACGGCTGATGCATGCGTCGGCGAAGGCGTATGCATTCAATACCCGACGGCTGGAAGCGTTGTCTCGCATGGCCTGGCGCCCAGAGTGCGCCGTGGCCGCACTCCATCGTGGCGAGTTGTTGCGGTTCGGCCTGAGGGCCGGCGAACTCGCCGCTATGGCGCTTTCATCTCCTTTTTCTCCGCTTTCTCTTTTTTCTCCTTTTTTTCGCCGTCGTAATGGGACTTGATGGCGAGAAACATGCCCGTGCCCAACACGAGGAGCTTGAACGTACCGAAGATGACAGGGACCCAAAAATTCATCATTTCCTCAAAGTGCGGCGCTTCAGATCCCAACGCAAATATCCATACGTGTATTTAATTTGTATGGATATTTGTCAATGAAATTAGGAAAAAAGCCATACATAAATATAAAGCATGTCTGGCCCATGCCGCCAAAAACAAACGTGTCTTGGCTGCGACTCTTTGCCGCAGGTGTTGATCATGCACGGCAAGGGCCGGCTCAAGCGCGATGGAAACGAACGCTCGTACGCTCAGGCGGCGGTCCTGTGCGCCCCGGTGGCCGATGCCGCCGATGGCCCTATCGTGTTCCAGCGAGGCACGCAGCAGGCCTGCGCGCAACGCTACACGCCCGACTCGACCTTCAAGGCCTGCGAGCCCGGGGCGGCCAGCGGGCCGGGCGCTCGCGCGGGATCATTGTGGCTCGCATGGAGTGCGCTCATTGTTTATGGTCGTCAACGGAATGAAGATCGCGACGCACAGGCCGCATTGTTTCTGCCGATCGGAGAAGTCGAGGCGAATTTGCGCGCCTATGCGGTTCGCGATCGTTTGAACGATGGACAGCCCCAGGCCCGACCCCTGGTGAGGATTGCCGAGCGCGCGGTAAAAGGCATCGAATACCCGCGCCCGGTTGGCCAGCGAAATGCCGGGGCCGTTATCCGCGATCCGCAACTCGGCAAAACCGCCGGATGCCTTTATCGAGAGATCGACGCGCCCTTGCTCCGGGGTATAGCGGATCGCGTTATCGACCAGGTTCCTGACCATGAGGAAGAGATCCAGCTCGCTGGCCCATATTTCGACGTCCTGGGCGCCCTCCACGCCGATGTCGATATGCTTGGCTTCGGCTAGCGGCATGAGGTCTTCCAGCACGCGTCGGAATACATGCTGTGCGGACACTGGCACCGGTGGAGGCGTCGTCGGCGCCTGCGCCTTGGCCAGTGCAAGCAATTGGTCGACCAGGCTACGGCCCCGTTCTATCCCCTGCCTCAGTACCGCCAGCCGTTCGCGCGCCACGTCGGACATGTCTGCCCCCGCCAGTCGCTCGGCCTGCAAGGAAAGCGCTGTCAACGGAGAGCGCAGTTCGTGCGCCGCATCGGCGAGGAAACGGCGCTGTGACGCCATCGCCTGAGCGACACGTTCCAGCAAGCGATTGATCGCCACGGCGAAGGGGCGCACCTCGACAGGCAAATGGTGGTCTTGTACCGGATGCAGCGCTTGTTCTTCCCGTAGATCCACTTCTCTGGACAGGGCGGCAATGGGACGGAACATTTTTCGGATCAGGTCGCCGACGATCAGAAGCAGCACGGGCACCAGGATCAGGAAGGGCATCACGGTGCGCAGCGCGCCATCGCGCGCGATCTCGTTGCGGAAGTCGGCTTCCTGGGAAACCGCGAAGCGTTCGCCGGAAGCGCCGGTCCTGATCATGACGCGGAAGGACTCCCCTCCCAACTCGACGGTATGCAGGCCATCGGCCAGGGTGGCCGGGATCGGGAGTTCCTGTTCGCCTTGCGCCGCCGGTGTGCCAGAAGGCGCGCCCAGCCGCTGGACCGTCACGCGTGCGTCTTCCGTGCTCTCGTTTTGCGGCATCGCGGCGGGCTGGGGAGCCAGCGACAGATGTTGCCGATCCACGAGCTGGGCGATCTGCCGCAACAGATCGTCCTGCAATTCGTGGGCCTCGTCCAAGGCCGAGGCAAATGAGAAGATGCCCGCCACCATGGCCACCACGAGGATGGACAGCGACAGCATGAACGAGAGCTTGAGTTGAACGGACTCGTTCAAGCGCCTTTTGAGACCATCCATCCGAGCCCCCTGACATTCTTGATGATTTCGCTTCCGAGCTTGCGCCGCAGTGCGTGGATCAAATACTCAACGGCGTTGCTTTCGACTTCTTCGCCCCACCCGTATATGCGATCCTCCAGTTCGCTGCGCGAGAGAATGGCTCCGGGCCTGGCCAGCAGGGCTTGCAGCAGCGAGAACTCGCGATTGGAGAGTTGCTGGGCGGCGGCGCCATTGACACGCGCCTCTTTGGTGGCCAGATCGAGGGAAACCACGCCATTGCTCATCATCGGTCCGGATGCCCCGGCTTTGCGGCGCAGCACGGCGCGCATGCGGGCCTGCAGCTCCGTCATCTCAAAAGGCTTGAGCACGTAATCGTCGGCTCCGCCATCCAGGCCGCGCAGCCGGTCATCGAGGCCGTCCCGAGCGGTGATGATGATCAGCGGCACGCCGTTGTCGCCGGCGCGGACATCGCGCAAGACCTGAAACCCGTCCTTGCCCGGCAGGCCAAGGTCCAGCAGGAGCAGGTCGTAATGCTGGCTGCCCAATGCCGCCAGCGCGCTTTGCCCATCCCGCACCCAATCGACCGCGTACGCGGCGTCCTTCAATGCGCCTTGGACCGCCTCGCCAATCATGAGATCGTCTTCGACCAGCAAAACCCGCATATTTTCTCCAGGCAGTCCGGGTAAGCGGCTCAAGGCAGCATCGATCTGAATACGCCGTCTTTGAGCGCGAAGTGGTGGTAGAGGGCGGCAACCGCATGAATACCCGCCAGCCAGATGATGGCATCTCCCAGGAAGGAGTGGATATCGCCCCAATCGGTCATGCCAAGGATCGGAGCGGACGCGATCCAAGGCAGTTCGGTAATGCGCAAGCCGCCCAGCAGCGTCAGTGGTTGGCCTTCCGAAGCCAGTGTCAGCAAAGCGGTCAACGGCAATGCAAACAGCAGGGTCCACAAGGCTATGTGCATCAATCTGGAGGCCAGATGCAGCTTGGGTTCGAGCTTGTGATCAGGCGCGCCCGAGCGCACGGCAACCCACAACAGGCGCAGAAAGGTCAGGGCAAAGATGCTTATTCCCAACGTTTCGTGCCACACGATGTCCAGTCGTGCGCCGGGATCGCCATTGGCATGGACCAGGCGTCCGAAATCTCCGGGGCCGAGAACAAAGGCGGCAAGAATGAGGATGACGGTGAGCCAGTGAAAGGTCTTGCTGATTCCGTCATAGTGAATGGCTTCGGTCTTGCTCATTTTCTCTCCTGGAATTCGCCGCGCCGCTTGCGCCGCGGCTTAAGTTCAATGCGCGGTCCTGGCTGCCTGTTGCTTGAAGAGCAGGATGGCGGCCAGCATGAATGCCAGCAGCGCGGCCGACGCCGAGTAGCGATCCAGCGCCAGACCGCCAGCGCTCAGGGGTTTGTCAAGAAAGTCGCCCACTACCGCGCCAAGGGGGCGCGTAAGGATGAAGGCCGCCCAGAACAGGAGAGTGCGTGACACCCTGGTGCGGTAATACGCGATCGCCACGAGGGCCAGCAGGCCGCCGAAGACAACGGCCGCGCCGGTATAGCCCAGGCCGGCGGTGTCGGCGGTCCAGTCGCCCAGCGCGGTGCCCAACGTTTGCGAGAGCATGATCGTGAGCCAGTAAAACGCCTCCGCCCGCGGGGAGCTGACCGTGTTGACCGCCACCGAGCCAAGCGTGCGCCGCCACGCGAACAGTGCAGCGAGCAACAACGCGAGCAACAGGCTCGAACCGCCTGCATAACCTATTCCCAGCGAACGATCGGTAAAGTCGGCGAGCGTCGTGCCGACCGTGGTTGTGGCGATGATCGTAATCCAGTAAAGCATGGGATGAAAGCGCCGGGCCTTGACCTGCGCGGCCACGGCCACCAGGAAGATAAGCGCAAAAATGGCTGTGCCCACCAGGTAGCCCAGGTTCATGGACATGGAGACAGCGTCGCCGCCGGTTTCGCCCAGGGTGGTGGCGGCAATCTTGATGAGCCAGAACCCCAGCGTTAACGCCGGTACTTTGCAGAGCAATTCGTGGGAGCGGGACGCGGACAATCGGCTCATCGGATTCTCCTGGTGTTTGCGCGATGGACCAGCCCAGTATGGGGTGGCAGACTTAGCGCAGTCATAGGCCTGGGCCGCGTAGCCGTTCCCGGCGCAACCTGCCCGACAAAAATGCGGCTTCGCGCCCGAAGGAAAAAAGCGTGGAAGCCTCCTCGCGGATCCGCGCTCCATTTTGGATTTGCGTCAAAACTGGCACGGGCCAGTCTCAAGTTGCATTAATAATGATTTTCGCTATGCGGGCGTGGTGCGAAGCGGGAATCGGCGGGGCGAGCGGAAATATCTCGGCCAAGCCGGAAATGGCGGCCAGCGCAGGGGCTCCGGTAACGAATTTGAATGGCCGGCTATCCCGTCATTTGAATGCGGGAGCTTCCGTGCGCGTGTCGTTTTTCCCGCAGGCCCAGTCCGGTCAGGCGTTCATGGGATGCGTGGGCGGGCAAGCCCTGAAGGGAGGGCTGCGCGGGTTGAAAGAAAGGACTAATTTTTAGAATAAATGTCGCGCTGAAAAAAAACCAGATCCGGAAAATAATTGGCAGAATATGGTTTGATCGAAGCCTCGCGGAATATTCATGAGCAAACCCAGATTTGCATCGATCAGGGCATGTCGTGCCTGGCGGAAACATTGGCGGCCGTTCTTGCTCGGCATGCTTATTGCCTTCACGGTCACGGTGTCTGTCGTCCTGTATATATATGGTTCTGAACACTCGGAGCGGGCAGGCCTCGCGATAGGAGGAACGTTGGCCGGAATGCTGATAATCGCCATTTTTGTCTGTCGGCGTTGATTTTTAATATGGGACGTCCAGGCCATGCGCGTCTTGCCCTGCGATGGCGTTGGCCCCATCGCAGGTGGCCTGCCGCGACAATTCAGGAAAGCGCCGCGGTGTTCAGCCGTGCCGCCAGTTGCCGGGCCTGGCCCGCGGCCAGGCGCGCGTTGACCTCCATGGACGTGGTCCAGAAATAAGTGCCCGCCGCCAGGCTGCCGAGCACGGAAACGGCGTCGACGCGCCGGCCCTGCGCGTCCAGCAGGCAACCCGTGTCGAAATCCAGATCGAACCCGCCCAGTCCATGCGCGCGGGCGACGCCGTCCCGGCACAGTTGCCTGACCAGGGGATCCGCCGTGCTCGCCACATCGAGCGAAAAGCTGGTGGCGTTGATGATCCAGCGGGCGCGCAGCTCGCCGGAGCCGGCCTGGATGGCGAAGCCGTTGCGCGCCGGCTCGAAGCTGGCTTCGCGAAATCCGCCATGCACATGCAGGCGTCCTTCATGCAGCAGGGTTTGCAGGGTCAGCGCATTGCGCATTGGAAAGGTGGCGCGGCGTGCCATCCATAGCGTTCGCCAGTCGCGGTGGAAACGATTGCGCTCCGCTTCGCCGAGGGCGTGCCAGATGTGTTCGATGCGATCGTTGGTGGCGGCGGCCACGGCCTGCCAGGGGCGCGGGCCGGCCTGGGAGCGCGCGATCTCGGCGTCCAGCGCCTGCGCGGCGGGGCCGGGCTGGCCAAGGATGTCGTTCGGCTCTTCGATGCCGCCTGCCTCGCGCAGTGCGCGGCGCAGGCTGTCGAGCAGGCCATCGAGCGTGACGCGCCCATCGGCCTCGGGCTCCGGCAGCGAGGGCAGCCGCACGCTCCTGTTGTGCGGACTGCGCACCGCCGGCAGCCGGCCGTTGCGCGAGACGCAATGAATGGGGCCGCGATGGCCGCTCGCCTGCAAGGCCGCGATGGCGTCGATGGCGCTCAGGCTGGTGCCGATGATGCAGACCGGGTCGTCCTGGCCGATCTTGCCGGTCATGCCGGCCACGGGATAAGGGCTATTGAAATAGCCGGGCAGGGCGGCAAGGCGCGGGAAGGCGACCGAGGGCAGGTTGCCGTTGCACAGCACCACGCGATCGGCCAGCAGATGCGTGCCGCGTTCGCCCAGGACCGCCGCGCCGCCGGCGTCCTGCGGCCAGACGCCAACGACCCGTTCGGCATGGCGCGTGACGCGGATGCCGCGCTCGGCCGCGCGGGCCAGCGCGGCCTCATATAAATCGCGCAGGTACAGGCCGAAGACCGGACGGGGCACGAAGTCGCCCGGGTCGATGCGCCGCACGCCCATGTCGGCGAGGAAGGCCGGTTCGCGCTGGCGCAGCCAGTCCAGGAAGCTGTCGGGGGCGCTGCATACCGCCGACATGCGGTTGACCGGGATGTTGAGCAGGTTGCTGACCGCGTCGGCTTGATAGGCCGTGCCGGGGCCCACGTCGGCGGCGGGTTCGAATAGCGTGACCGACAGCGGCGCGCCTGCGGGCAGGACGTCGATCAATTGATACAGGAACGACACGGCGACAGAGCCGCCGCCCACGATGGCGATGCGCGCGCGGGATACGGACATGCAGGACTCCTGGGGACGTTAGCGGCGGCGATGCGCGGGCGCGCTGGGACGCCCGCGGCCGGCGATCATTTCTTGGCGGTGCGGGTCACGGAGCGGTGTACCACCGCGGCCCATTTGTCGATCTCGCTGGCGATGACCTTGTCGGTTTCGGCGGGCGTCGTGGGCGTGGCGTTGGCGCCCAGCTTGGCCGCGCCTTCGCGCAATTGCGGCAATGCGCCGGCCTGTTGCATGGCCATCGACATCTTCTCGATGGCCTGGGCGGGCGTGCCGGTGGGCGCCAGCAGCGCGTACGTGGTGGCCACCGTATACCCGGGCACGCCCTGTTCGGCCAGCGTCTTGACATCGGGAAGGGCGGGGGCGCGCGTGTCGGTCGTCACGCCCAGGATGCGGATCTTGCCGCTGGCCAGTTGCGGCAGCAGGGCAGGCAGGGTGTCGATCACCATGTCGATCTGTCCGCCCAGCAGGTCCGTGACCGCGGGGCCGCTGCCGCGATACGGCACGTGCAGGATGTCGGTGCCGGTGATCTGCTTGAACAGTTCACCCGCCATGTGCTGGGAGCTGCCGTTGCCGGCAGAGCCCATGGTGAGTTTGCCGGGACGCGATTTGGCCAGCGCGATCAGGGCTTGCACCGACTTGGCCGGCACGGCGTCATTGACCGCCAGCGCCATGGGCATGGTGATGGCGACGGATACGCCCTTGAAGTCCTTCACGAAGCTGTAGTTCTGCTTTTCCAGCAGCGAGGCGTTGATGGCCAGGCTGCCCAGCGCGCCCATGAGCACCGTGTAGCCGTCGGGCGTGGCCCGCGCCACGGCTTCGGCGCCAACCTCGCCGCCGGCGCCGGCCTTGTTCTCCACGACCACGGTTTGCTTGAGGTAGTCGCCCATCTGCTGCGCATACAGGCGCGCGGCTACGTCGGTGGCGCCTCCGGGCGGGTAGGGCACGATCATCCGGATAGGGCGGTCGGGCCAGTCGGCGGCATGCGCCGCAGGCAGGACGGAGCCGCTGATGGCAGCGGCGAGAAACAACAGTAGGTACTTGCGCATGATGGCTTGTCTCCGATGTTTTTTTCGCCGCTGACCGCGCGGCTTGTTCTGCTTAATTCCTAATATATAGGATTCAAATCCCAAATTAGGCTTAACAAGAATCTCACGCAGTGATATTCTGCGTCAAGCAATGATCGATATCTCAGGGTTTTCTTGGGATTCGAATCACAAGAATCAGGATTAGAAGCGAGACGACATGGATCACAAGCAAGCGTTGGCCGGCGTGCGCGTTATCGAGGTGTGCAACGTGGCCGCCGGCCCCTACTGCGGCATGCTGCTGGCCGATATGGGTGCGGACGTCATCAAGATCGAGCATCCCGAGGGCGGCGATACGCTGCGGGCCTGGCCGCCCCTCAGCGAGGGCTACAGCGAGAACTTCGCCTCGCTCAACCGCAACAAGCGTTCGGTCACGCTCAATCTGAAGGACCCGGCCGACGCCGAGCTCGCGCGGCGCCTCATCGACGAGGCCGATGTGCTGCTCGAGAACAACCGGCCTGGCGTGATGGACCGTCTGGGGTTGGGCTACGAGGCGCTGTCGGCGCGCAATCCACGGCTGGTCTACTGCTCGATCTCGGCCTACGGCCAGACCGGCCCGCGCTCACAGGAAGGCGGCTTCGACCTCACCATCCAGGCCATGAGCGGCATCATGAGCGTCACCGGCGAACCGGGCGGCGCGCCGGTGAAGTGCGGCGTGCCGCTGGCCGATTTCACCGCGGGCCTCTATGCCGCAACCTCGATCACCGCGGCGTTGCGCGTGGCCGAGCGCAGTGGCCGCGGCACGCACCTGGATGTGGCCATGCTGGGAGTCACGCTGGGCATTGCCGCCCTGCAGACCTCCGAGTATTTCGGCAGCGGCAAGGACCCGCAGAAGCTCGGGTCCGCGCATCCGCGCAATGCGCCCTACCAGGCGTTCCGTTGCCGCGACGGCTATTTCGGCATGGCTGCGGGCAACAATGCGCTGTGGCGCTCGGTCTGCGAGATCGTCGGCCACCCCGAACTGGCGGAAGACCCGCGTTACGCCACGACGCCGCTGCGTGCGCGCAACCAGGCCGAATTGCGCGAATTCCTCGAAGCCATCTTCGAGACCCGCGATGGCGATCACTGGCTGCAGCAGTTCCGGGGCCGCGGCGTGCCCTGCGCACCCATCAACAGCTACTCCGAAGTGCTTGCCGATCCGCAGGTCGAGCACATGGAATGGGTGCGGTCATTGGAACTGCCCAATGGCGTGCGTACCCGCACCTTCGGCGCGCCGGTGCGCGTCGGCGGCGCGGCGACGCCCATCCGGATGCGTCCGCCGGGGCTGGGCGAACACACCGACGAAATCCTGGGTGCGCTGCGCGATGCGCGCAAGGAGCCGGCATGAGCCTGGTCGATGTGCGCCATGAAGAGGATTGCAGCCATATCACGCTGCAGCGTCCCGAAAAAATGAATGCCCTGTCCGGCGACCTGGTCGAGGCCTTGATTGCGGCCGTCGATGCCGCCCATGCGCGCGGCAGCCAGGCCATCGTGTTCCAGGGCCAAGGCAGGAACTTCAGCGCCGGCTTCGACTTCGGCGGCTATGACGAACAGAGCGAAGGCGATCTGCTGCTGCGTTTCGTGCGGCTGGAACAGTTGCTGCAGAAAGTGGCGGCGTCGCCCGCGCTGACGCTGGCTCTGGCCCATGGCAGGAATTTCGGCGCGGGCGTCGACCTGTTCGGCGCATGCCGGCTGCGGGTGGCGGCGCCGGATGCGAGCTTCCGCATGCCGGGCCTCAAGTTCGGCTTGGTGCTGGGCACGCGGCGCTTCGCCGCGCTGGTGGGCGCGCGGACGGCGCACGATGTGCTCCTGCATACCCGCGCGTTCTCGGCCGAAGCCGCGCTTGAGATGGGGTTCGCCACCCGCCTGGCGCAGCCGGAGCAATGGGATTCGGTGGCCGCCGCCGCCCTGGCCAGCGCGCGCGAACTCGACGCGGCCACGCGGGCGCGGTTGCACGCCGTGCTAGGCGGCCGCGAGAGCGATACCGACCTGGCCGACCTGGTGCGATCGGCCGCCGCGCCCGGCCTGAAGGACCGCATACGCGCATATCTGAACCCCTAGGCAAGGCAGGCCCGTATCGGGCACCGACGCTGCCAGCGAGCGGCGCGGTCAACTGGAGCGAGACACATGACATCAGGATTCAACCAATCCGGCAAACGGATTTCCCTGGCCGCGCTGGGCGCGATGATTCCAGACGGCGCCTCGGTGGCGCTGGGCGGCAGCTTCCTGCATCGCGGGCCATTTGCGCTGGTGCGCGAATTGATCCGGCAACAACGGCGCGACCTCGAGATCATCAAGCAATCGCCGGGCTACGACATCGACATCCTGTGCCGGGCCGGCGTGGCCACGCGCGCGCGGGCCGGCATCGTGGCGATGGAAGGCAATTTCGGCCTGGCGCCCTGGTACCGCAAGGCCATCGAGCAGGGGCGGCTCGCATTGGAAGAGCACGCCTGCGCCAGCCTCACGGCGGGTTTGCGCGCCGCCGCTTTCGGCGTGCCGTTCATGCCCTGCGGCGGGCTGCACGGCAGCGATCTGCCCGCGCTGAATCAATGGAAGCTGCTCGACGATCCCTATGGCAGCGGAGCCAGCACCTATCTGATCCCGGCCGTGAAGCCGGATTTCGCGGTGCTGCAGGTATCCGAGATCGACCGTCTGGGCAACGCCCGGGTGCACGGCACGGCGCACTGGGATCGCATCATGTCGCGCGCCGCGGGCTCGGTGCTCGTGGTGGCCGAGAAGCTGGTCGAGACCGAGGTGTTCGAAGCGCAGCCCGAGGCCACGCTGTTGCCGTATTTCATGGTCGAGGCGTTCACGGTATTGCCGGGCAGCGCCTGGCCGGGGTCCTGCACGCCGTACTACGACATCGACTACCCCGCCGTCGAGCGCTACATGGATACCGAACGCACGCTGCAGGCGCATATGGCCGAGGCGCCCGAGCTCAAGGAGACTTCGCATGCCTGACACCTTTTCGCCCTTTGCGCACGTGGTGCTGGGGCTGGCCCGCTTCATCCAGCCCAATGAGATCACCTTTAGCGGCGTGAACTCGACCCCGCCGATGCTGGCCTGCCTGCTCGCCAAGCAGGCCTACGATTTCGATTTCATCTACATCAACGTGGCGGGCGGGGTCGACCCAAGGCCCGAATCCATTCCGATTTCCAGTTCGGATCCGCAACTGGCCGCGCATACCGCCTCGATTTTCTCGAACGAGGATTTCTACGACCTCTGCACCCGGGGCCGGATGGACCTTACCTTTCTCGGCGCCGCGCAGATCGACGGAGAAGGGTGCGCCAACAACTCCTGCATCGGCGACTGGCACCAGCCCAAGGTGCGTCTTCCGGGGGGCGGCGGCGGCGCGGTGATGCTGCCTACCGCGCGGCGCGCCTGCACCTGGCGCACCGAGCATTCGCCGCGCACCTTCGTGCAGAAGCTCGACTTCCGCACGTCGTGGGGAGGGTTCCACGGCGTGGTCACGCCGATTGCCATCTTCATCAAGCGCGACGGCCGCCTGGCCTTGCAGTCCTGGCATCCGGAATCGAGCCTGGCCGAGGTGCGCGAGCGCACGGGGTTTGCCTTCGATGCCACGGGGGCGGCGCCGACGCCGCTGCCCACCGAGGCGGAGCGGACGGCCCTGGCGGCGCTCGATCCGCAGGGGATATTCGAACGCGATGCCAACGTGCGGCTGCGCTGAAACGCGGCGGGGAGACAGGCGATGAATGACATTCCAACGCTGCCGCAGACATGGCAGGCGCAATGGCGCGCGCCGGGGCTGAGCGACCGCCCCGCGCTGATCACGGCGCAACGCGAATGGACGTACGCGCAATTGGACGCGGCCGTGCGCGGCGTCGCGGGCGGCCTGCGGCGCGCCGGCGTGCAGGCCGGGGATTTCGTGGCGCTGGCGCTGGAACGCGGACCGGCGCAGGTGATCGCGCTGTTGGGGTGCATTGCCGCGGGCGCCTGTCCCTGCCCGCTGGAACCGCGCATCGCCGCCGAGGAAACCGCGCGCCGGGTGCAGGCGGTGGGCCTGGGCTGGATCGTGCACGACGATGACAACGCCGCGTGCGCGACGGCTTGCGGCCTGCCGGCGGCGCGCATTCTGGCCTGGGATGCTCTGCCGGACGCGGCGCCGTACTGGGCGCCGCACCCGGCGCCCGCCGATGCGGCATTGCTGCTGTTCACGTCGGGCAGCACCGGCAAGCCCAAGGGCGTGCTGCTGTCGCATCGCGGCCTGGCGCGCAACGCGGCGGGCATCCTGGCGCATACCGGGCTAAGGCCGGATGATGTCCTGCTGCACCTGATGCCGCTGCACCATACCAACGCGATCAACAACCAGGTGTTCGCGCCGCTGGCCTGCGGCGCCGCCATTGCCTTGGCCGAGCGCTTTCGCGCCGAGTCACTGCCGCAGGTGCTTTCGCGCTTCAAGCCGACCGTGCTGACCGGCGTGCCCACCATGTATGCGCGCATGCTGGGGCAGACCTTCGCGCCGGATGCGTTCTCGCGGTTGCGCCTGTTGCGCTGTGGCTCGGCGCCCCTCAGCACCACGCTGCATCGCGAGATCGAGGCGTTCACGGGCTGCGAGCTGGTGGTGTCGTATGGACTGTCCGAGGCGACCTGCACCTCGACCATGAACCCGCCGGGCGCTCGCCGTATCGGAACGGTTGGCACCGTGCTGGCGGGGCAGCGGGTGGCCTTGCTGGATACCGCCGGCAAGCCGGTGCCCGCTGGCGGCGAGGGCGAGATCTGCATTGGCGGCGATGCGCTGATGCTCGGCTATCTCGGCCACGAAGGCGATGATCCGGTGCGCGACGGCTGGTTGCACACCGGCGACCTGGGCCGTTTCGACGACGACGGTTATCTCAGCATCACCGGCCGTATCAAGGAAGTGATCATCCGCGGCGGCGAGAATATCTCGCCCAAGCTGATCGAAGAAGTGCTCGTCACGCTGCCGGGCATTGCCGCCTGTTGCGTGGTGGCGCGGCCCGACGCAGATCTGGGCGAAGTGCCGGTGGCGGTGGTGGTGGCCGATGGATCGGCGGCCATGCCCGCCGAGGCGGACATGCGGACGCTGGTACAGGAGCGGCTGGGCCGGATCTATGTGCCGCAGACGGTCTACCACCGTGACGCCCTGCCCGAGAATGCCGTGGGCAAAGTGGACCGCAAAGCGCTGGCCGCCTGGGTGCAGGCGCGGGCGGCCGAGCCCACGCACTGACCCGCGTGGGCGAATCCCTGCGTGGCGTTGCGCGCGCCCCGCGCGTCCCGGTGGCCTTTTCCACCCGGCTCCCGCCGCGCGCTCCGGGGCTGCAGGCCTGCAATCAGGCCGCGCCGGCCGCCGCCGTGCGCGGCAGCGCCACGCGGAAACGCGTGACGTCGTCGCGCGATTCGGCGCTGATGCGGCCGCCATGCGCCTGTGCCACCTGCTGCGCGATGAACAGGCCCAGCCCCAGGCCGCGGTGGCCGCCGGTGCGCCGGGCGCCGCTGCGGAAGGGGTCGAACAGCCGCGGTAGCAGCTCGGGCGGGATGTTGCCGCCATTGCTGACGGTGATGACGACCTGGCCGGCCGCCTCGCCGTCGACCTCGACCCGCACCGGGACGTCTCGGCTGCCGTGGTGCAAGGCGTTGCCCAGCAGGTTGGCGAGCACCTGCGCGATACGCTCGCCATCCCAGGCGCCGGCGGTGTCGCCGCGATAGGCGGCCTCGATCCGGCGATCGGCAAAGCCGGTGCGGATTTCATCCAGGGTGCGCTCGACCAGCGTCTGCATGCAGGTGTTTGCCGGGGCTAGCGTCAATCCGCCCGCCTGGCGGATGCGCGTGACATCGAGCAGATCGGAGATCAGGTTGTTCATGCGTTCGCCGCTTTGCAGGATGCGTTGCGCCAGGCTGGTGACGCGGGCGTCGTCGCTCTGGCGCCGCAGCAGCGCCGCGCCCATGATGACCGCCTGCAGCGGTGTGCGCAGATCGTGGCCAAGCACCGCCATGAACAGGTCATTGACCCGCAGGGCCTCGGTGCGCGCGTCCAGCTCCCGCGCCAGCGCGTGGCGGCGCTCATGCAATTCGAAAAAGACATTGGCCTTGCTGCGCAGCATGTAGGGATCGACCGGCTTGTACAGGAAGTCGACCGCGCCGCTTTCGTAGCCGCGGAATTGCCAGTTCTGCTCGCGCGAGCCGGCGGTGATGAAAATCAGGGGGATGTGGCGGGTGCGTTCGCTGCCGCGGATCAGTTCGGCCAGTTCGAAGCCGTTCATGTCGGGCATCTGCACGTCGAGCAGCGCCAGGGCCACGTCCGGATGGTTCAGCAGCAGTTCCAGGGCCTGCGGCCCGGACTGGGCCTTCAGTACCTCGACGCGGTCGCTGGCCAGCAATGCTTCCAGCGCGACCAGGTTCTCGGGTACGTCGTCGACCAGCAGGCACTTGATACGGTTGTCAGGTGTTTGGGCGGGTGTCGATATCATGGTGGCAGCGTAGAGGGAATCAGGGCGTGGCTTGCGCGGGCAAGCGCGCCAGAAGGGTGGCGATGGCGGCGGGCGGCAGCACGTGGGCGGTGTCGACGAGGGCCAGCGCGGCGTCGGGCATGGCGCGCATGGCGGCGGAGTCCGGCGCCTGCACCACCGCCTGGCCACCGGCGGCGTGGATCGCCGCCAGGCCCTGGGCGCCGTCCTCGTTGGCGCCGGACAGCAGAATGCCCAGCAGCCCGGCGCCGTAGCAATCGGCGGCGGATTGGAACAGCACGTCTATCGACGGCCGCGAGAAATGCACCAGCGGCCCGATCGATAGCGCCAGGCGTGGGCCGCGGTCGACCAGCAGGTGGTAATCCGGCGGGGCGAAGTAGAGATGCCCGGGCAGTATCGGCTGCTGGTCTTCGGCCTCGCGCACGGGCAGCGCGCAGCGGTCGCGGAAGATCTCGACCAGCAGGCTGCGGCGATCGCGCGGCAGGTGCAGCAGCACGATCACCGCCGCGCGCAGGCCGGCGGGCAGGGCGGGCAGCAGCAGATTCAAAACCTCGATGGCGCCGGACGAACCGCCGATGACGATCGCGTCCCTAGCGGCGGCGGGCGTCGGGGCTGCGCGGGGCGTCGCAGGGCGGTGGCTCACAGTCCGGCCTTTTTACGGTAGATGCGGTCTTCGAGCACGAAGTCGTCGAAGCTGTCGGCCTGGGCCGTAAAGCGCACCGATTCGCGCGATCCCAGGCCCAGGAAGCCGCGATGGACCAAGGCATCGTGGAACAACCGCAGCGCCCGGTTCTGCAACTCGCGCTCGAAGTAAATCAGCACGTTGCGGCACGACACCAGGTGCACTTCGGCGAATACGCTGTCGGTGGCCAGGCTGTGATCGGAGAAGACCATGTGCGCGCGCAGCGCCTTGTCGAAGACCACGCGGCCGTAGCGCGCGGTGTAGTAGTCGGACAGCGAGCTGCGGCCGCCAGCCTGGGCATGGTTGCGGGTGAAGGCCGCCACCCGTTCCAGGTCGAACACGCCCTGCTCGGCCGCGCGCAGCGCGTGCGGATTGATGTCGGTCGCATAGATCAAGGCGCGGTCCAGCAAGCCTTCCTCGCGCAACAGGATGGCCAGTGAATAGACCTCTTCGCCAGTGCTGCAGCCGGCCACCCACACCTTGATGGAGGGGTAGGTGCGCAGGATCGGCACCACTTCGTTGCGCAGCGCCAGGAAGTAGCCGGGATCGCGGAACATGTCGCTGACCTGCACCGTCAGGAATTGCAGCAGCTCGGTGAACACCGGCGGTTCGTGCAGCACGCGGTCCTGCAGCAGGGACAGGGTCTTGCAGTCGAAATGGGCCAGTGCGCTTTGCAGGCGCCGCTTGAGGGAGGCCTGCGCATACGCGCGGAAGTCGTAGTGATAGTGATGGTAGATCGCGTCGAGCAGCAAGCGCTGCTCGATATCCTCGGTGGGCGTCTTGTTCGGCTGAGGCATGTCACTTGCCCATCCAGACGCGCACCAGCGACAACAGGCGTTCGACATCCAGCGGCTTGGCGATGTAGTCGTTGGCGCCGGCGGCCAGGCATTTTTCCTGGTCGTCCTTCATGGCCTTGGCGGTCAGGGCGATGATGGGCAGGCGGCGCCATTCGGGCCGGGCGCGGATCTCGCGCATGGCGGTGTAGCCGTCCATCTCGGGCATCATGATGTCCATCAGCACCAGATCGATGGCCGGCCGGCCATCGCCGCCGGCGCGGTCCAGCGCTTCGAGCGCTTCGCGGCCGTTGCGCGCGATCTCCACCCGCAGGCCGGTCGGCTCCAGGATGCTGGACAACGCGAACACGTTACGCACGTCGTCCTCGACCACCAGCACGGTGCGGCCCTCGAGCGCGCTGTCGCGGCTGCGGGCCAGTTCCAGCATCTGGCGCTGCTGCGGCGGCAGGTCGGCCTCGACCTGGTGCAGGAACAGCGTGACTTCGTCGAGCAGGCGTTCGGGCGAGCGCGCGTCCTTGATGATGATGGCCTTGGAGAAACGGCGCAGTTGCTGTTCCTCGTCGCGCGACAGCGCCCGGCCGGTGTAGACGATGACGGGCGGGAACGACACGCTCTCCTGTTCGGCCATGGCGCGCAGCAGCTCGTGGCCGCTGATGTCGGGCAGGTTCAGGTCCATGACGACACAATCGAAGGTGGTGTTGCGCAGCAGTTCCAGCGCGGCGTGCGCGGTAGCGGCCGGAACGATCTGCACGTCGTCGCGCGCCAGCAGTTCCCGCACGCTGTCGCGCTGGCGTTCGTCGTCCTCGACCACCAGCACGCGCCGCGCGTCCTGGGTGAATTTGGCTTCCAGGCGCTGCAGGGCCTGCACCAGCTCCTCGCGCTTGACCGGCTTGAGGGCATAGCCGACCGCGCCGCGGCCCATTGCTTCCTGGGCGTAGTCGGCGACCGAGACGATATGGACCGGAATGTGGCGGGTGTGCGGATTGCGCTTGAGCTGGTCCAGCACGCCAAGCCCGGAGAAGTCGGGCAGGTTGATGTCGAGCACGATGGCATCGGGCCGGCGCCGAGCCGCCAGCGCCAGGCCGTCGGTGGCGGTGTGCGCCGCCAGGCAGCCGAAGCCCATTTCGCGCGCCAGGTCGCCAAGGATCGCGGCAAAGCGCTCGTCGTCTTCGATCACGAGCAGGGTGCGGCCGTCACCTCGCTGCGGTTCGGCCTCAGCCTCGGCTTGAGCCTCGGACTCGGGCTCGAGCGCGAGGGGCGCGGCGGCAGGCACCGGCGCGTAGGCCGGCGGCAGCGCCGCGCGCGCGGCCGGCCCGGCTTCCAGGCGCAGCGGCAGCAGCAGCGTGAAGACGCTGCCTTGCCCCGGCGTGCTGACCAGCGACAGGGTGCCGCCCAGCAGCTTGGCCAGGTCGCGCGAGATCGACAGGCCCAGGCCGGTGCCGCCATGCTTGCGGTGGGTGCTGCCGTCGGCCTGGCGGAAGGCTTCGAAGATCAGCTCCTGCTGCTCGGCCGCCACGCCGATGCCGGTGTCCTGCACCGCGAATGACAGCATGTTGCGCGGCGCGCGCGCCACCTTGAGGGTGACGCTGCCGCGTTCGGTGAACTTGAGGGCGTTCGACAACAGGTTCTTGATCACCTGGCCGAGGCGCTGCGGATCGGTGTGCAGCGAGGCCGGCGCGTCGGCGGCGATATCCAGGTCCAGCGCCAGCCGCTTTTCCTGGGCGATCGGGCGCAGCGGATCGAGCAGGCGTTGCAGCGTGGGGACGATGGCGACCTCTTCGACTTCCACGGTGGCCTGGCCGGCCTCGATCTTGGCCAGGTCGAGAATGTCGTTGATCAGCGCCAGCAGGTCGCTGCCGGCCGCGTGGATGGTCTGCGCGTACTTGACTTGTTCCGGGCTCAGGTTGCCTGGCTTGTTGTCCGCCAGCAGCTTGGCCAGGATCAGGGTGGAATTGAGCGGCGTGCGCAGTTCGTGGCTCATGTTGGCCAGGAATTCGCTCTTGTACTGGCTGGCCTGGCTCAACAGGCGCGCCTTGTCGGTCAGCGCGCCCTGCACCCGCAGCAGTTGCTCGGTCTGCGATTCCAGGCTGGCATTGGCCTGCTGCAGCTCGGTCTGCTGTACCTCCATGCGCGCCTGCGATTCCTGCAGGATGCGGCTTTGCTGTTCCAGCTCTTCGTTGCTGACGCGCAGTTCTTCCTGCTGGGTCTGGAGCTCTTCGGACTGGCGCTGGGTTTCCGCCAGCAGCGACTCCAGGCGGGTGCGGTCCAGTCCGGCGCGGATCGCCGAGGCCAGCATTTCGGAAGCGCCTTCGAGCAGGCTGCGCTCGCTCTGGCCCACCGGGTGATTGAAACCCAGTTCGATTACGGCATACACCCGCTCGTTCTGCATGGCGGGCGCCAGCACCAGTTCGGCCGGGTTGGAGCGCCCGGTGGCCGAGGATATCTCGAAGTGGCCGGCAGGTACGTCGCGCAGGTGCAGCAGCCGGCGCGAGCTGGCGGCCTGTCCGACCAGCCCTTCGGCGGGGGATATCTTCTGCGCCAGCCGCTCGGGCGGCAGGGCATAGCCGCCGAACAGTTCCAGTTCATGGCCGCCGTTGACGACGTAGCCGGCGCCCACGCTGGCGTTGAGGTACTGCGCCAGGTATTCCAGCGCGCGCTTGCCGATCTCGTCCAGGCGGTGATCGCCGCGCAGGCGCAGGCTCAGCCCCGACAGCCCGGTGGTGATCCAGGCCTGGCGCGCCTTGGCGCGGTACTCGCGGATGGTCATGGCGGCCGAGGCGAGAATCAGCGCCAGCAGCAGCAGCGAGCCGCCCCAGGAGTAATAGGTCGAGGTGGCGGAGGCCGTGACCCATGCCTCGCGCTGCTCTTGAACCAGCGACAATTGGCGCGTGTACAGGTCGGCGACCAGGTCGCGCAGCCGGTCCATCGCGTCCTTGCCCGCGTCGGTCCGCACCACGGCCATCGCGCCTTCGACATCGCCGGCCTTGCGCATGTCGATGGTGGTTCGCAGTTCGGCCAGCTTCTGCTGCGTGATGCCGGCGATGTCGTTGGCGATGCGGCGTTGCGTGGCATCGGTGGCGGTGGCCGCCTGGACCACCGCCAGGCGCTGTTCGATCAGCGGCACCGAGCGCACATAGGGCTGCAGGTAGTTCGGATCGCCCGTCAGCAGGTAGCCGCGCTGGCCGATTTCGGCGTCCTTGAGGGCCGAGTTGAACAGGCTCAACTGGCGCAGGGTCTCGGTCGAGCTGTCCATGGCCTGGACCGCTTTGGTACGGGTGTCGGCCGAGCGCACGTTGACGAAGGCGATAATCAGCGTGGCCAGCGCGGCCGTCACGAAACCGATGATCAGGGTGCGTGGAACGGCATGGCGGCTGGCGGGTTGCGGCGTGTGCGGCATAGGAACGGGTGGGCGGGGCAAGGGAAGGGACGACTATACAGGGGTCCGGGGCGCTGGTTGCGTCCAGATACAATTGCTTCCCCCTCGAAGGGCGCGCATGTCCTAGGATGCGGCCTTCCCCGCTGGCCAATCCGCCCGCGCGCCGCCTTCCATGCCGCGCGCGGGCCAGAACAATCATGACGAAAATCCTTTTGGTCGACGACCAGCCCGCGTTGGTCGCTCTGATGAGCGAGTTCCTGAGTAGCGAAGGCTACGAGGTCACGACGCATACCGATGGCCTGACGGCCTTGCGGCAGATGCTGGAATTACGGCCGGACCTGGTCATCACCGACTTTTCCATGCCTGGCATGGATGGCGGCGCGCTGTTGACCGCCATGCGTGAAAACGCCTATCTGAACGACACCCCGGTCCTGGTGCTCAGCGGCCGGCCCGAATCCGAGATCGGCCCGGCCTGCGCCGGACGCGCCACCCTGTTGCGCAAGCCTGCAGAACCGGATGCGGTGCTGCAGGCCGTGCGGCGCCTGGCGCCGGCTACGCCACGGCCCGCGCCCGCGCGCCTGGCCGATGGCCTTGTCGCGGCGGCCCCGGCATTGACGACCGGCTGGTAGCCGGACCGGGGCGCGGTTGGGACTGCGCGCGCCAGGCGTGCCGGCGATGCGGGCATCGCGGGGGCGCGCCGGGCCGGCGGATCATTGCACCTGGGGCGGCGTGGCGGCGCGGGATGCCTGGGTGGGCATGCGTTCCTGTGTCAGGGTGCCAGGCTCGGCAGAGGAAGGACGCACCACGACGGCATTGCGGCTGTCGTTGGCGCCCAGCCTGGGTAGGTCCGCCGGGCGTGCAGCCAGCGTGGCAAAGGGCCCGCCGCCGCTGGCCGGCACACCGTCCAGCGTCAGGTTCGCCGCCCACTGGCCGTCGCGGCGCGACAACACCTGGTAGCGCTGTGGCGCGCCGGCCATACGCGCCACGACATACAGCGTGCCGTCAATCAAATGGATTGCTGGCGGCGACGCCGCCTCGGCCTGCAACCTGTCGGGCTTGCCGTGCTCGACCAGCCAGAGCGGCCCGTCCGCGCGCTCCAGGATCGCCAGGACCACGTTGCCCTGCGCGTCGGCGTCGATCGCCGGGCGGCCGACATAGGGCACGCCCAGGTCGGCGGGTGTGCTCCAGTCCATCTCCAGGTCGGTGGTGTCGCCGGTTTCTTCCAGGCGGGTCAGGTGATTGTTGGCGCGTTGGCGGAAATACAGTTCGACCCGTTGCTCGTGATTGCGGATCGCGGCCAGGCCACCGGCGGCCGTGGGCGCCGGCACGGCGCGCCAGGCCTGCCAGTCCGGCCGCTGGCCCGTGGCGGCGGGCAATTGGCGGGTGTAGAACAGTTGGCCGTTCGCCGACGCGAAGACGATGTAGCGGCCATCGCCGCCGCGCACCACGGCGGGCGCGCCCGAGGCGCCGTCCAGCGGCGGCAGGCTTTGCCATGACCCCCAACTACCATCGATGCCGGACGGCGAGATCCAGTGCAGCAGGCCGTCGTAGCCCAGCGCCACGGCGGCGGCCTCGCCGCGCGGCGCCACCGCGGGTATCTGGATGACGCGGATGCCGGCCAACGCCTGCCAACCCTGCCAGGTGCCGTCTTGGCGCTGTTTGTTGGCCCACACGCCGCCCAGCGGGTCGCGCGCCATCAGGCCGGCGGTGCCGTCGGCGTGGCCGAACGTGACCAGGGGGCCGCCGGTACGGCCGCCCAGGCTTTGCCAGCGGCGCTGGCCGGCATCCCAGCGATTGGCGGCGGCGTTGGTCTCGCCCGCCGCGAATACCACCAGGCCATCGCGCTTGTCGGGATAGATCTGCGGCGGCATGTCGCGGCGCGAGACGTAATAGGCGCGCTGCACCCAGGCGGCCGCGGGACCCGCGGGCTCCTTGCAGCCGGTGGGGCCGGCGCAATAGTGGTAGTCGTTCCAGGCATAGTGCTGGAAGATCACCGATTTGCTGGCGATTTCGTTTTCGGCGAGATTGCTGGCGCGTTCCTGGCTGGGATAGTCGATATAGCCGGTTTCGGCATAGTTGCCCGGCGCGCGCAGCATGGCCGCGCGCACCAGCCGCGCGCTGGCGATGTGGTCGGGATGGCCGTGCCCGGCACAGCGCCAGCACAATTGCGTGTATGGCACGCTGATGGTGTCGTCCAGGTGGCGCACGGTGGTCGGCTGGTACTGGCGGATCAGTTCGGCCAGGGTGTCGACCAGTTGTTCGCGCGAGTACACCTCGGGGTAGGGGCCGAGCGTGTCCACGCTCTGCCCGGGTTCGGATTCAGCGCGGCTCAGCGGCGTGAGGCTGCCCCAGCCCTTGCCCAGCCACGGGTCCTTCAGGCGCAGATGCCACAGTTGCACGCGCGGATTGCCGGACAGGCTGAAACGCGCGATCCGGCGCGGGCCGGCGTGGCCGACGCCTTCCTGCCAGAGATCGGGTTGGCCCGCCATGTAGGCATAGGCCGCGCGCACGCCGCGTTCGCGGCCCAGCATGTAGGTGTCGCCTTCGCCCGCATCGCTGGCGGTCAGGTAGACCACCCGCACGCAGCCGCCGGCCGTAATGTTGGAGGCGATGTCCGGGTTCATGAACAGCAGGTCGTCATCCAGGTGGGCGACGAAGGCGAGATCCTTGATGCCATTGCATTGCGCCAGGGTGGGGGGCGCGGCGAGGGCGGGGCAGGCCAGGCAGGCAAGAAACAGCGTCTGCCCGAGACGGGCGAGCAAGGTCGTGGGAATCCGCGTCAAGGGGCGCCGCTCCTGAGGCATGGTCGTGAAACTGACGGTTGCGCGCATCTTATCAAGCCGTGCCCGGGCGAGGGGAAGCAGGATTGTTCCGTTTGACAGAAAACCAACCAACTAGTAGATTGGCTGATATTGCGCTCGCCTGAGCTCTCGCGCCTCTTTCCGTTGATCAACATGCCTGCACCGATAAGCCTGGAACTGTCTGCCCGCGCCCTGGAAATCGTCGAACAGACGAAGCTGCTGCTCGCCGCCGGCGGCTATCACGGCTTCAGCTATGCCGATGTGTCCGAACGGGTGCACATTGGCAAGGCCAGTATCCACCATCATTTCCCGGCCAAGGCCGACCTGGTGCTGACGGTGGTCGGGCAGCACCGCGCGCAGGCCCGGGCCGGGCTGGCGGCACTGGACCAGCATGTCGCGGACCCGCTGGCGCGGCTGATCGCCTACACCGATTACTGGGCCAAATGCATACGCGACGGCACCGCGCCCATCTGCATCTGCGCCATGCTGGCTGCCGAGTTGCCCACGATCCCGCCGGCCGTTGCCGACGAAGTGCGGGCCTATTTCGGCGAATTGAGTACCTGGCTGGCGCTGGTGCTCGAACGCGGCGCCGCGACCGGGCAATTGCAGTTGCATGGCGGTGCCCGCGCCGAAGCGCAGGCCCTCATGTCCACCGTGCATGGCGCGATGCTGACCGCGCGGGCGTTCGGCGATCCCGACATGTTTGCCTCGATTGCGCGCGCCGCCATCGCGCGCCTGGCCGCGCCGGCTTGAACGCGCGGTGGCGCATCCCGTCTGGGTGCGCCCTTTTTTTTAATCCAAAAACCAACCGACTAGTTGGTTGATTTTTGCGCTGCGGTCGGTGCCGCTGCCTGGTCTGCCGTTGCCCGAGCTGTTTCCCCCTGTCTGGTCTATTTCCAAGGAGTTTCACCATGCCTCATCCCATTTCCGCCCTGGGCGCGGCACATACCCTCATCAGCCTGGTGCCCGCCTTCTCCGGGCTCTACTGTTTTGTCCGTTATCGCGGCATCGACAGTGCCACGCTCGCCGGCAAGGTCTACCTGGGCGGGCTGCTGGTGGCCGTGCTGACTTCGTTCGGCCTGTCCAGCACCGGCGGTTTCAACGCCGGGCATGCGCTCGGCATCCTGGCACTGCTGTCGGTGGCGGGGGCGTTGCTGGTGGCGCGGCTGCCGGGGTTGCCCCGGGCGCGCGCGCATCTGGCGCAACTGGGGTTTTCGTTCAGTTTTTTCCTGATGTGGATTCCGGGCATCGCTGAAACGCTGACGCGGCTGCCGCTCTCGCATCCGTTCGCCGAGGGGCCGCAATCGCCGGTGCTGCGGGGCGCACTGGTGGCGTGGCTGGCGCTGTTCGTGCTGGGCGCCGCCGCGCAGCAATGGGCGATCCGCGCGCGGCGCGCGGTGCGGGGCCGGGCATGAGCCACCGTGCCCTGGAGCCGCTCGATGCGGCGCGCATCGGCGATACGCGCGATCCCTACCGCGCCGAGCGCCTGCGCGCACAGATGCAGGCGGCGCGGGTGGTGCCCGCCCGCCATGCCACGTTCGCGCGCCTGCAAGCCAGCGTGGGCCGGCCAGAACCGGCGCCGATTCTGGCC
>NZ_JCBANN010000033.1:0-57373 GCF_059761975.1 Achromobacter sp. 46006 | reverse complement strand
GCATTGCCGCGCGCGGCGCCGGCCGCGCCATGCCCGCGCGGCCGGGCGGCCCGGCTGCCGCAACAATCGCGGGCGCCACCGCGCGCCGCCTGATCCTTGCGCCCACGTCACGCCTGCCTGCGCGGGCGCGATGTGGGTGCGCATCCGTCCGATCCCCGAACCGGCCTTCCTTGCGCGCGATATCTTTCCCGCGCTCGCGCCATGCCTTTTGCGCGGCCTTGCGCCGCCGTTATCCTGGAGTTCCCATCATGTTCAAACCCGCATTCATCGCCGCCACGCTGGCGCTCGCCCCGCAATGGGCCTGGGCCCATGCCCACCTGCAACGCGCCACGCCGGCCGACAAGGCCGAGGTGGCCGCGCCGTCGTCGGTGACGGCCAGCTTCTCCGAAGCACTGGAGCCGGCCTTTTCGTCGCTGACCGTGCTGGACGCGGCCGGCAAGCCGGCCGTTGCAGCCAAGTCGGCGCCAGCGCCCGGCGACGGCAAGACGCTGGTGCTTCCCGTCGCCCAGCCCTTGGCGGCGGGCGCGTACACCGTGAAGTGGCAGGTCTTGTCCAAGGACGGCCACAAAACCAATGGGGCCTGGACCTTCACGGTCAAGCCCTGAGATGGACACGCTGTGGGTCGTGTTTGCGCTGTGCCGGGCCGTGAGCGCCGGCGCGGCGGCGCTGCTGTTCGGCGCCAGCGCCATGCTGGCGCTGGGCGGCTCGCCACGCCTGGGCACGGCAGCCGAGGCCGCGCTGCGGCCGGCCCTGTTGCGCATCGCGGCGGTGGGGCTGGTGGCCACGCTGTGCCTGCTGCCGCTGCAGGCCGCCAGCATCGCCGGCGATTGGCGCGCGATGCTGGACGGCGACATGCTGGACACGGTGACGCTGCGGACCCGCTATGGTCAGGCCTGGGTGCTGCGCGCGCTGTGCGCGGCGGCCGTGCTGGGCGTTGCGCTGGGGTTGCGGCCGGGCCGGCCCTCGTGGCTGGCCGGGCCGGCCGCGGTGGCCCTGGCGCCGCTGGCATTCAGCGGCCATGCGGCGATGCATGCAGGCGGCTGGGGCCTGGCGCACGCGCTCAATGACTATCTGCATGTGCTGGCGGCCGCGTTCTGGCTGGGGTCGTTGCCGGTGTTCCTGTCGTGGCTGGCGGCCTGGCAGCGTCCGCAAGCGCGCGCCGACGCCACGCGGGCGTTGTTGCGTTTTTCGGCCTGGGGGCACGTCGCTGTCGGGGTCCTGCTGCTGAGCGGCATCGCCAACGCGCTGCTGATCCTGGGCCCGAGGCTGCCGGCGCCCGGCGCGGCCTATGTGGGGGTGCTGCTGCTGAAGGTCGCGCTGGCCGTGGCCATGACGGGTCTGGCGCTGGCCAATCGCTATCGCTGGATCCCGCGCATCCGGCGCCGGCCGGACCAGGCGCTGCACGCCATCCGGCGCAATACGTGCTGGGAACTGGCGCTGGGCGCCATGGTGCTGATCAGCGTCGGTGTGCTGGGCCTGATGTCGCCGTCGTAGGCGGCGCGTGTCCACGGCATGCCGGCGGCAGGCGCCGTCGTCCTGCCGGTCCTCACCCCGCCAGCACCAGCAGCAGGGCCAGCGCCAGCAGCAGGCCGAAGGCGGCCAGCGCGAACGGCAGCAGTTGCGCATACACCGTACGCTCCTGGCCGTGGCCATGGGACAGGCCGGCGGCGATGGACATGCGCACCGGCGAGAAGAACCCCATCGAGGTGCCCGATACGTGCAGCAGCGCCGCCGCGGCCGGCAGGCTCAGGCCGGCGTGCAGGGCCAGGGATAGCTGCGACGGCATGAACAGGCTGTTGGGCGCGTTGCCGCTGTTGGCCAGGATGCCGAAGGCGCCGGCCATGAGCGGCGTGATCAGCAGGGTCCAATCGTTCAGGGCGCGGAACAGGCCGTCGGCGTAGGCTTGCGAAATGCCGGCGCCCGCCAGCACCTCGGCCATCATCGCGAACAGGAATACCGAAAGCACCGCATGCCTGCCGGTGCGCCAGGCGTGGCGGGCATTGTCCGCCAGCAGGCCCGGCCGGCGGCGCACGGCCGCCATCAGCAGCGCGCCGCCGATCAGCCAACTGCCGGCATGCAGGAACGGCGCCCAGGCGGGCAGGTCGGGGTAGGGGCTGAAGCGCGCCAGGCCGGCCAGGCCGTGGTTCAGCGCCGGCACCAGGCGCGTGGCGACCAGGCAGGCGATCAACGCGATGTATGGTAGCGCGCCCTTGGCTGCGGCGCGCAATTGCGCGCGTCGGGGACGTCGGTCCAGCACGAAGCGCAGCACGATCAAGGGGCCGAAGGCCGCCAGCAAGGCGGTTTCCGGGCCCAACAGCGCCGTGGCGGCTGTCAGCAGGGCCAGACTGGCCAGCATCCAGGCCGCCTCGCGCCCGCGTTCGGCCCAGGTGGCCGGCAGGCCCGCGCGCCGCGCGGTGAACCAGAACAGCGTCATCCATATGCCCATCAGCAGGGCCACGGGCGCCATGCCGTACAGGGCCAGTTGCGCCGGCGGCACGCGCGCGTAGGCGGAGGCCAGCAGCGTGCCGCTGCCCATTGCGCCCCACGGGATCAGGGTCTGGCTCAGGAGCGCGAAGATCATCAGCTCGCGCGGCTTGAACCCGAGCGGACGGATCAACAGCACGGTGCCCAGCATGCCGACGCCGAAGCCGGTGGCCGATTCGGCGAATGGCCCCACCAGGAAACAGGCGAAGAACAACAGGCGGCGGCGCGCCAGGGCATCGGCCGGCGTGTTGGCGGCCTCGGCGCCGGCCGCTGACGGGCCGCCCCGCGCCGCCATCTGCCAGAACAGCAGGCCGCCCAGGATGTAGGGGGTGATGACGGCGCCGATCCAGAGTCCGCGCGCCAGCGCCTGGCCCAGCGCGCCAGCCCCAAAAGCGCCGGGGGCAGCGAAGCCTGCCACAGGTATCGCGGCCAGTAGCCCGAGGACGGCGGCCAACGTGGTGTTGAGGCGGCCGCTGGCGATGGCACCGATCACGATCAGCGCCGGCAGGGACCATAGCAGATACATCATGGCGCGGCGCCCGCCAGGAGGGATTTGCGGCCGCCGCGGCGCGGGGCGGGAGCGCGGCGCGCCACGCTTAGCAGGCCGCCGCGAAGGCGCGCAGGATGTCCCGCGCGTGCGGCGTGGGCGCCAGCGCCGCACGCAGCGCGGACACATCATGGCCTTCGGCCGCCAGGAGGTCCTGGCGCCGCGCCAGGCACGCATCCATCAGCCCGGCGGTGAATTCCGGGTGGAACTGCACCGACAGCGCGCGCGGGCCGTAGCGCAGGATCTGGTGCGGATCGTGCGCCGTGCCGGCGAGCACGATGGCGCCGGCCGGCGGCCGCAGCACGCTCTGCTCGTGTGTCAGGTGGGCCGGAAAATGCTCGGGCAGGCCAGCCAGCAGCGGGTCGGCCGCGGCGGCGGGCAGGCGCCTCACGGGGTGCAGCCCGACCTCGCGGCCGCGCGGATGGTAGTCGACCTCGCCGCCGAAAGCATGGGCCATGAGCTGGTGCCCGTAGCAGATGCCGAGCAGCGGCAACTGCGTGTCCATCGCGGCGCGCAGCCACTGGGCGGTGCGTTCGCTCCAGGGCGCGCGGTCGGTGACCATGGCCCAGGAGCCAGTCAGCACCGCGCCGCGCAGCGCTGCCGGATCGGGCAGGGCCTCGCCATCGGCCGGATGGATCACGGCCAGGGGCGTATCCACGCCCGCCAGGGCCGCCGTGACCCAATCGGCCTGCTCGCCATGGGTGGCGCGCAGGTCTTCGGGCGGTCGGCCCATTTGCAGGATGGCTAGCGGTCGGCGAGGCATGGCGATAAGGGATGGGCGGCGCCCGGACGGGCCCCGCAGCATGATGAGGCCGGCGCGCCCATTCATCAATAGCCTGGCCTGGCTATCTGTCATGAGCGGAATTGATATCGGCCCCGGCGGCGCATGGGGGCAGCCCTTACGGAAACGCCATCAACGCATCCGCCTCGCTCGCCAGCGGATCGACCAGCTCGACCCGCTGCGGCGCCATTTCCTTGACCAGCCGGATCAAGGCGCGCGCGAATTCGCGCGCCTGTTCCGATGGCGCGAACGAACTGGGCAGCAGAAAGCCGTAGGGCATGGTCAGCCGCGGTTCGAAGTCGCGCAGCACGATGCCCGGCACATTGGCCGCCAGGATCGGGTCGGCCAGGGCGATGCCCATGCCCAGCGCGGCCAGTTGGCAGGCCGATTGGCCGGACGAGGTTTCCATCACCAGCCGCAGCGGCAGGCGGCGCTTCTCCATCAGGTCGTCGATATGCTGGCGCAGCAGGGTGAAAGGGCGCAGGGCGATGAAGGGTTCGTCCTTGATGTCATCGGCCGTCACCACGCGCTTGGCCGCGAGCCGATGGCCCTCGGGCATGGCGATCACCAGGCGCACCCGGGCGAAGATGCGCGAGTGGATGCCGGGAAAGTCGATCGGCAGCGCCGCCACGCCCAGATCGAACTGCTGGCCGGACATCCACAGGCCGACGTCGACGCGCGAGCGCACCTCCAGCGATACCCGCACCTTGGGATGGCTGCGGGCGAACTCGGCGATGGCGCGCGGCGTGACGCTGTAGGCGAAATAGGGTTGTGTCAGGATGCGCAGCCACGCATCCTGCTGGTTGCGGATCGATTCGGCGATGCGCGAGACCTCTTCGAAGCCAGCCAGGATGTGGCGCGTGCCTTCATAGAAGCGCAGGCATTCCTGCGTCGGAATCAGGCCGCGGCCCTGCCGCAGGAACAGCGGGAAACCCACTTCCTCTTCCAGCGCGGAAATCAGGCGGCTGACCTGCGGCTGGGTGCGATGGATGCGGTGCGAGGCTTCGGTGACGCTGCCGGTTTCGAGCACCGCGCGCAGCGCCTGCAGGCGATTCAGGCGCATAGGGACAAACCCCGACAGGCCGGCCCGGGGCAGGCCGAGCGGCAGGCCTCGTCCCAGAGGGAAAGCAAGCGGCGCGCGACCGACACTTTACAAAAGCGCATGAATCAATACTCCAAACGAAATTGACGCATGAATTCGTGCAATCTTAGGATCATCCCACCTTCAATGAAAGAGGCGCGGCGTGAATATCCTGGACAAACCGGTTTCCGTGGGCGGACCCGCGGCACTTTTTCCCGATGACCGCAATGGCATCGAAAAGCTCGACTGGAGCAACATCGGCGAGGCGTTTCCCATCAAGCAACGGCGCGCTTACCTGAACAACGCCTCCATCGGGGCGCTGAGCCTGCCGGTGGTGGCGGCGGTGAACCGCTTCATGGAGGACGTGCGCGACAACGGCCGCAACGCCTATCCGCAGTGGTGCCGCTATGCCGAAGAGACCATCAAGGCCCGCATCGGCCGCCTGATCGGTGCGCACCGCGACGAGATCGCCTACGTCAAGAACACCACCGAAGGGCTGGTGAACGTGGCCAACGGCTTTCCCTGGCGCGATGGCGACAATCTGATCCTGCCCGACATCGAATATCCGTCCAATGTCTACTGCTGGATGAAGCTGGCCGCGCGCGGCGTTACCATCCGCTGGGTGAAGAACCGCAACGGCCGCATCCTGGTGGATGACATCCGCAAGCTGATGGACGACCGCACCCGCCTTGTGTCGCTGAGCGCGGTGCAGTTCTCCAATGGCTTTCGCCAGGATCTTGAGGCCACCTCGAACCTGTGCCACGAGCGGGGCGTGTACCTGAACCTGGACGCGATCCAGTGGGCCGGCGCGCTGGAGCTGGACGTGGAACGGCTGGGGGTCCACTTCCTGTCGGTGGGCGGCCACAAGTGGATGCTGGCGCCCATCGGCACCGGCTATTTCTATTGCCGCAAGAGCGTGCTGGGCCTGCTGGACCCGCCGAGCGTGGGCTACCACAGCGTCGACAGCACCGAAGACCACATGCACTATCTGCTGGAATACCGGCCCAACGCCGGCCGCTTCGAAGAGGCGCTGGCCAACTTCACCGGCATCTGGGGCCTGGACGCCGCGGTGCGCGTGCAGTTGGCGTTGACGCCGGCGCGGATCGAGGCGCACATCCTCGAACTGACCGACTATGCCGGCGCCGCCTTGCAGCGCAAGGGCTATCAGATCGTCAGCGCGCGGGCGCCGGGCGAGGCCTCGGGCAACCTGTCGTTCAAGCATCCCGGCCACGATGCGCAGGAGTTGGCAGAACGCCTGCGCGAGGCAGGCGTGGACCTGGCGGTGCGCGGCGGCAACCTGCGCATTTCGCCCAGCTACTACAACGATTCCACTGAAATCGACCGGCTGGTCGAGGCGCTGCCGTCCTGACGACGCGCCCGCCACCGGCCGGCATTTTGCACAAGGGGTAAAACATGACGAAGATGCACAACTGGCGCCGTCTGGCGCACCTGCTGGGCGCTTGCGCCCTGGCGGCCGGCGTTTCGGCCGCGCACGCCGCCGAAACGCCCAAGACCGGCGGCACGCTGCGCTACGGCACCGTGTCCGAGATCGTGTCGCTCGACCCGCACGTCTATGGCGGCAGCGCCTGGAAGGTGCTGATCGAGGCGCTCTACAGCCCGCTGGCGGGCTACGACAAAAGCGGGGCGATCGTGCCGCGGCTGGCGCAGCGCTGGGAGCAGCCCGATGCCCGCACCATTGTCTTCCACTTGCGGCCAGACGTGGTTTTCCAGGATGGCACACCGGTGACCGCCGAGGATGTCAAGTTCTCGCTCGACCGCATCCTGGACCCGGCCACCGGCGCCACCCTGCGCTCGAACCTGCAGGGGATCTCCGTCACCGTGGTCGATGCGGCTACCGTCAAGGTGCAGAAGCCATCGCCCGACGCCACCATGCTGAGCGTGCTGGCCTTGCCCGAAGCCGCCATCGTGTCGCGCAAGTGGGTCGAAAGCGGCGCCAACCTGAAGCTCTCGGCCAATGGCACCGGCCCGTTCCAGTTGAAGCAGTACGAGCCCGCGGTGCGCGCCAGCCTGGTGCGCAACCCGCACTATTTCGTCAAGGGCCAGCCGTACCTGGATGGCGTCGACTTCCGCATGATCAAGAGCGACGACGCGCGCGTCAATGCGTTGCGCAGCCAGTCGCTGGACATGATCGACTTCGTGCCCTGGAAAGACATCGACGTGCTGCGCCGCAATGCCGGCATCAAGATCGACACCGCCGGCGGGGCCTTCATGAGCGTGTGGTTCAACACCGCCAAGAAGCCGTTCGATGACGCCCGCGTGCGCCGCGCCGTTTCGTATGCCATCGACCGCGAGGCGGTATCCAAGGCGGCCTTCTTCGGTTATGGCAAACCGATCTATGGCGCGCCCACGCCGGCCGATTCGCCTTACCACGACAAGGCGCTGGACGGCACCTTCAAGCGCGATACCGCCAAGGCCCGCGCGCTGCTGGCCGAGGCCGGCTACGCCAACGGGGTGGATGCGTCCATGGTGGTGTTCCAGGGATTGGGCATCTACACCACCATGGCGCAGGTGGTGCAGGCCAACCTCAAGGAGGTCGGCATCAACCTGAAGCTGGAGCCGGTCGAATGGGCCACCCTGGTCGAGCGCAAGAACCGCGGCGACTACCAATCGATGATCTACGGCGTGTCGGTCAAGCTGCCCGACCCGGATGCCTATGCCTACTACCTGGGCGGCGATTCGAGCTACTGGGCCAAGCCGGTCGGCTACCGCGATGCCGAACTGGAGAAGCTGCTGGCCGAGGGCCGCGCGCTGACCGACCCCAAGGCGCGCCAGCCGATCTATCGCCAGGCCGAGCAGCGCATCCTGGAGACCAGCCCGTGGGCTTTCGTGAGCTGGCGCGAGCAGGCCCAGGGCTATCTGCGCAAGGTCCACGGCTATACCCAGTTGGGCGGGGCCCTGAGCGAAAGCAGCCCCGGTATCTCGCTGCCCACCATGTGGCTGAACTGAGCGCGCCGGCATGCTGCCTTTTCTGCTCAGACGCCTGGGGTCGGCGCTGATCACGCTGGCGCTGGCGACAGGCGTGGTCTTCATCGCCATCCACCTGCTGCCCGGCGATCCGGTCGCGATCATGCTGGGCGATCAGGCCGGCAGCGATCCGGTGGCCGTGGCGCGGGTGCGCGCCCAACTGGGCCTGGACCTGCCGCTGGCCACGCAGTTCACGCACTGGGTCGGGGCGCTGGCGCACGGCGATCTGGGCGTGTCGCTGCGCACTGGCGAGCCGGTGGCCGACGAACTGGCGCGGCGCATTCCGCGCAGCCTGGAACTGATCGGCGCCGGCCTGCTGGTGGCGGTGCTGCTGGGCGTGCCGCTGGGCGTGGTGGCGGCGCGGTCGCGCGGCCGGCTGGCCGGCATGGCGGCATCGGTGCTGGCGGTGGCTGGCTTTTCGGCGCCGGTGTTCGTGCTGGGCATCCTGCTAGTGCTGGTATTCAGCCTGGCGCTGGGGTGGCTGCCGTCGTCGGGTTTCGTGGCGTTCTCGGACGACCCCTGGCAGCACTGCCTGGCGCTGATCCTGCCGTCGCTCACCATCGGCCTGAACTTCATGGGCGTGGTGGCGCGCATGACGCGCGCCAGCCTGGGCGATGTCATGGGCCGCGACTACGTCAAGCTGGCCCGCGCCAAGGGCCTGCCGCGTGGCCAGGCGATCCTGCGGCACGCGCTGCCGAACGCGCTGGTGCCGGTCATCGCCATTATCGGCGTGCGCGCCGGCAACCTGCTGGGCGGCACCGTCATCATCGAGGCGCTGTTCGACTGGCCCGGCCTGAGTTCGCTGCTGGTGAGCGCGGCATTCTCGCGCGACTATCCGGTGATCCAGGGCGCGCTGCTGGCCATCTTCGCCTTGTTCATCCTGATCAGCCTGGTCATCGACCTGGCGCAGGGCTTTGTCGACCCCCGCATCCGCAGGCCATCCGCATGATTGCATCGCTTCGTATCCCCAAGACCGGCGTGGCGGTCCGGCTGGCGCTCGGTTTCCTGGCCGTGGTGGTGCTGGCCGCCATCTTCGGCCCTGCGCTGGGCCTGGCCGATCCGTACCGCATCGACGCCGCCAACCTGCTGGCGTCGCCGTCCTGGCAACACTGGCTGGGCACCGACGAGTTGGGCCGCGACCTGCTGGCGCGCGCTGTCTACGGCGCCCGCGTATCGCTGTCCGTGGCGGCCGCCGCGGTGGTACTGGCCGGCGTGGTGGGCGTGGCGGTGGGCGTCGGCGTGGCCTTCCTGGGCCGGCGCGCCGAAGCCGCCGCAATCCGCGTGGTGGACGTGTTCGTATCGCTGCCGGAGATCTTCGTGGCGCTGGTGGTGCTGGCCTTCATCGGCGGCAACCTGCCGACGCTGGTGGGCACCATCGGCATCCTGTACGCGCCGCAGTTCGCCCGCGTTGCGTGGGGCGTGGCGCGCGGCATCCGGGCGCGCGAACACGTGTTGGCGGCCAGCTCGCTGGGCGCGGGCACGCCCTGGATCATCTGGCACGAAGTGCTGCCGAACATGCGCTCGATCATCGCGGTGCAGGCCTCTTTCACGTTCTCGTTCGCCATGCTGCTGGAGGCGGGCCTGAGCTTCCTGGGGCTGGGCGTGCGGCCGCCGGTGCCGTCTTGGGGCCAGATGGTCGGCTCGCTCAAGGATTACCTGTTCACCAACCCGTGGCCGGTGCTGGTGCCGGCGCTGGCGTTGTTCTTCACGGTGCTGGCCGTCAACGTGCTGGGCGACTGGTTGCAGGATGCCCTCAATCCGGAGTTGCAACGATGAACCATGATGCCGGGGTATTGCTGGCGGTCAGGAACCTGCGGGTCGATTTCGACACCCCGGGCGGCCGCTACGCCGCCGTGAAGGGCATCGATCTGACGCTGCGTCGCGGCGAGGTGGTGTGCCTGGTAGGCGAGTCGGGCTCGGGCAAGTCCGTGACCGGCTATTCGCTGATGGGCCTGGTGGACCCGCCGGGCCGGGTCGCGGCCGATATGCTGCAATTCGACGGCCGCGACCTGCTGCGCGCCTCGGAACGCGAGAAAGACGCGCTGCGCGGCAAGGAAATCGCAATGGTGTTCCAGGAACCCATGACCGCGCTCAACCCGGGCCGCACGGTGGGCAACCAAATCGCCGAAGTCATCCGCCTGCATGGCGGCGCCGGCCGCAAGGCGGCGTGGGCGCGGGCAGTGGCGCTGCTGGATCGGGTGGGCATCCGCGAACCGGCGCAACGCGCCAGGGCCTATCCGCATGAACTGTCCGGCGGCATGCGGCAGCGCGTGATGATCGCGATTGCCTGCGCCATGTCGCCCCGGCTCATCATCGCCGACGAGCCCACCACGGCGCTGGACGTGACGGTGCAGGCGCAGGTACTGGAGCTGTTGTTTTCGATCCAGGCCGAGACCGGCGCGGCCGTGCTGTTCATCACCCACGACCTGGGCGTGGTGGCCGAGATCGCCGACCGGGTGGTGGTCATGCGCGCCGGCGAAGTGGTGGAGGAGGGCGGCGTACAGCGCATCTTCGCCCAGCCGCGCCACCCCTATACCCAGGCGCTCCTGGCCGCCGTGCCGGACGTGGACGCGCCGCGTGACCGGGCCCGCCGCCTGAGCGCGCCGCCATCTCGCGCCGCGCAGGGGGCCGGGTCATGACCGATTTCATTCTGCGCGCCGAAGGCGTGGCCAAGGACTATGTCGCCGCCCGCGGACTGCTGGGCCGGCCGACCCGCGTGGTGCACGCCGTCAAGGGCGTGAGCCTGGCGGTGGCGCCGGGCACCACGCTGGCCCTGGTGGGCGAATCCGGCTCGGGCAAGAGCACGCTGGGCCGCTGCATCGCCGGCCTGCTGCGTCCGACGGCGGGCCGCATCCAATTGGCCGGTCACGACGTCAACCAACTGGCCGGCGCGGCCTTGCGCATGTTCCGGCGCCAGGTACAGACCATTTTCCAGGACCCGTACTCCAGCCTGAATCCGCGTCGCACGGTGGGCCAGGCCATCATGGACGGCATGGTGATCCATGGCCTGTATACCCCCGAGGAACGCCGCGCGCGCATGCTCGCGCTGCTGCGGCGGGTCGGCTTGCAGCCGGATCACGCGCAGCGCTTCCCGCACCAGTTCTCGGGTGGCCAGCGTCAGCGCATCGCGATTGCACGGGCATTGGCGCTGGAACCGCGTTTCATCATCGCGGACGAAGCGGTCTCGGCGCTGGACGTGTCGGTCAAGGCGCAGGTGCTCGATCTGCTGGCCGACCTGCAGGCCGAGCATGGGCTGACCTATCTGTTCATTTCGCACGACCTGGGCGTGGTGCGCCATTTCGCCGACCGCGTGGCCATCATGGCCGCGGGGGAACTGGTGGAAGAGGGCGAATGCGACCGCATCTTCGAGGCGCCGGCGCACGACTATACCCGGCGGCTGATCGCCGCCGTGCCGCGGCCGGACCCGGCGCGCCGCCGGCTGCGCGCGCCGGTGGCGGCGGGGCGGGAGGGCTGATCCGCGTCAGCGATCAGGCTGACCGCAACGCCCTCGAACTTTCCCAGCGTCCTACTGCACCGGATGCCATCCGTTTTGCATGGCGGTGCGTGCTACCATCCGCTCCTTCAAGAGGATGCGAATGCCCGCCAGAGGTGCCCTTGACCAACGACGCTGGACCGCGCTGGCCGCGGCGGTCCTGTTCGTCTTCCAGGCGCTGATCGCTTCCGCCGCACTGACCGGCCCGGGCGCCGCTCCCGGCGCCACCACCATCATCTGCACCGCCAGCGGGCCGCGCCTGGTCACGCTGGACGCCGACGGCGTCGCGCGCGACACGCAGCAGCACAGCGGCGCCATGCCGCATTGCTGTTTTGCCGGCTGCGCCATGCTGGGCGGCGCCCCGCTGCCGGGGTTGCCATTGCTCGCCTGGCTGCCACCCGACACGCCGCGACCGTTGCCGGCGCCCACCCTCGACATCCATTTCTCCAGCGCGCAGGCGCGGTTGCCGCGGCAGCCGCGCGCTCCGCCTCTGTCGGCCTGAACCCCGTCTTTGCCATTTTTTTGCTGGCGCGCATCGATGCGGCCCGTACGGTCGCGCGCGTCCAGCCCGTTCAGATCCAGAGATCCCCATGCGCAAGAAACAGCAAATCCTGCGGGCCTGCGGCCTGGCCACCGCCGTGGCCGCGTCGTTCCCCGCCTGGCCCGGCAACGTCGACGCCGACGGCATCACGGTCACCGATGCGGTGGTCATCACCGGCGTGGCGCCCAGCGCGCCATTGACCTTCGCCACCGACCCGAAGATCCCGCGCCAGCCCCTGCCGGCCAGCGACGGCACCGACTACCTCAAGACCATTCCCGGCTTCTCGGCCATCCGCAACGGCGGCACCAACGGCGATCCGGTGCTGCGCGGCATGTTCGGCTCGCGCCTGAACATCCTGACCAACGGCACCTCGATGCCCGGCGCCTGCCCGGCGCGCATGGACGCGCCCAGCTCGTACATCTCGCCCGAGAACTTCGACAAGCTCACCGTCATCAAGGGGCCGCAGACGGTGCTGTGGGGGCCGGGCGCCTCGGCCGGCACCATCCGCTTCGACCGCGACACGCCGCGTTTCAGCGAACCCGGCGTGAGCTTGGACGGCAGCCTCGTGGGCGGATCAAACGGCCGCAACGACCAGGCCGCCGACCTGACCGTCGGCAACGACAAGGTCTACACCCGCATCACCGCCAACCATTCGCACGCCCAGGACTACAAGGACGGCGACGGCAACCAGGTGCCGTCGCGCTGGGACAAGTGGAACGCCGACCTGGCGCTGGGCTTCACGCCCGACGCCGGCACGCTGTACGAGCTGACCGCCGGCACCGGCGACGGCAACGCCCGCTACGCCGGGCGCGGCATGGACGGTTCGCAGTTCAAGCGCGAAAGCTTCGGCCTGCGCTTCGAGAAGCGCAACCTGGGCGGCGTGCTGGACAAGCTGGAGGCGCAGCTCTACTACAACTACGCCGATCACGTGATGGACAACTACACGCTGCGCGCGCCGGACCCGCACGGCATGATGCCGATGGCGATGGCCGCGAACGTGGACCGCGCGACCTGGGGCGGGCGCGTCGCCGGGACCTGGAAGCTGGCGCCGGACCTGGGCCTGGTGACTGGCCTGGACCTCCAGCAGAGCCGTCATCGCTCGCGCAGCGGCAACGCCATGGTGTCTTACCGCGAACAAAACTGGGTCAAGGATGCCAGCTTCGCCAACACTGGCGTCTTCGGCGAGCTGACCTGGCATGCCGCCGACGACAGCCGCATCATCGGCGGGGCGCGGGTGGACTGGGCCTCGGCCAAGGACTTCCGGCGCGACAATGGCTCGATGATGATGCCGATGCCCAACCCCACCGCCGGCGAACGCCGCAACGAGACGCTGCCCAGCGGCTTCCTACGCTACGAGCGGGACCTGGCGGACCTGCCGGCCACGGTGTACATCGGCCTGGGCCATGCGGAACGCTTCCCGGACTACTGGGAACTGTTCTCGCCGAACCAGGGACCCGATGGCTCGGTCAACGCGTTCAGCGGCGTCAAGCCCGAGAAGACGACGCAGCTCGATTTCGGCGCGCAATACAAGACCGAGACCCTCGATGCGTGGCTGTCCGGCTACGCCGGCTATGTCGACGACTTCATCCTGTTCGACTACGCCATGGGCGGCATGCACGGCAGTTCGACGCAGGCCAGCAACATCGACGCGCGCATCGCCGGCGGCGAGCTGGGGCTGTCCTACCAGGCGGCGCCGCGCTGGAAGCTGGGCGCGACGCTGGCCTACGCCTGGGGCCAGAACCGCAGCGATGGCCGCGCCTTGCCGCAGATGCCGCCGCTGGAAGCCAGGCTCAGCGCCGCCTACGACGATGGCACCTGGTCGGCCGGCGCGCTTTGGCGGCTGGTGGCGGCGCAGCGCCGCTACGCGCTGAACCAGGGCAATGTGGTGGGCAAGGACTTCGGCCCCAGCGCCGGCTTCGGCGTGTTCTCGCTGAACGGCGGCTACGCGGTCAGCAAGCAGGTCAAGCTGTCGCTGGGCGTGGACAACCTGTTCAACAAGACCTACGCCGAGCACCTGAACCTGGCGGGCGACGCCGGCTTCGGCTTTGCCGCCAACACGGCCTTCAATGAACCCGGCCGCACCCTCTGGGCGCGGCTGAGCTTCAAGTATTGAGCGCCGTCCGGATCCGCTTGAGATCCCGTTCCAGCTCGATGCGCATCGCTTTCAGCAACGCCCGCGCGTATTCCGAAAGCGGTGTGCCGGGCCGGAACACCAGCAGGCTGGCAAAGCCGATGTCCAGTTCCAGCGGCTTGATGGTCAAGCCGCGCGCCAGGTAGTCCAGCGCCATGACCGGATGCACCAGGCCGATGCCCACGCCGTGCAGGGCGAACTCGCCTGCACTAAGGGCAGGGCGCCGGACGCGGCCGGAGCGCGGGGGTTTGTTTATGAAAATGGAAACCATTATCATGCATATCATGCATGCCTCTGTCGATTGTGCGTCATGTCCTTGCGTCCGTCCCGTCCCTCCGGCTTCCTGGCCTATTACGAAGAGCTGCTCGCGGTCTGGACCCGCAGGCTGGGCTGCCGTGACGCCGCGCGCGACCTGGCCCACGACGCGCTGGTGAAGTGCCTGGAAACCGATCCAGCCCAGGTGGCGCAGCCGCGCGCTTACTTGCACCAGGCCGCGCGCAACGTGGCCGTGGACCAATTCCGCCGTGACGGCGGGCAGGAATGGGTGCCGCTTGATACCATTGCCGACCACGCCAGTCCACTGGGCGACCCGATGGCCCAGGCGCGCACCGGCCAGTTGGGACAGGCGCTGGAAGCGGCGCTGGCGGAACTGCCGCTCAAGTGCCGCCAGGTGTTCGTGTGGCAGCGGCTGGAAGGCCTGACGCAGGCCGAGATCGCAGAGCGCATGGGATTGAGCAAGAACATGGTCGAGAAATACATGATCCGTACCGCGCTGCATCTGCGCGAGCGGCTGGGGGCCTATGCGCCCAACTGACGCCGCATCGTCCGGGCGGGCCGGCCGCGAGGCCGACGCCATCCGCGCCGAGGCCGCGCGCTGGTTCGCGCGCGCCCATTCCGGTGAATGGGATTCGGCGCAGGAACAGGCGCGCGCCGCCTGGCTGGCCGCCGACCGGCGCCACGCCTACGAGTACGGCATGCTGGAATCGATCTGGCAGGCGGCCGGCGGTATCGCGCCCGAGCGCTTGCGCGCCCTGGCCGAGCCGCCGCGCCGCCGCGCGGCCCATCCAGGACGGCGGGCCGCGTTGGCCTTGAGCCTGGGCGCCGCGATCATCGCCGTGGGCGGCTGGGCGCTGTGGCCGCGCGGCGCCGGCTGGACCGAATACCGGACACAGGTTGGCGAACTGCGCAGCGTGGCATTGCCCGATGGCTCCCGCGCCGAATTGAACAGCCGCAGCCGCATCCGCGTACGTTTTGACGATGCCGAGCGGCGCGTCGTCCTGGAGGAAGGCGAGGCGCTGTTCACGGTCGAGAAGAACGCCGCGCGCCCGTTCGTGGTGGACGCCGGGCTGGGCACCGCCACCGTGACCGGCACGCGCTTCGACGTGCGCCGCGATGCGGACCAGGTGCGGGTGCTGGTGGAGTCGGGTTCGGTCAAGGTGGCCGGCGCGCACGACGCGGCGGCCTTGCCGGTCGCGGCCGGGCAGGGCGTGCGCATCGACGCGGCCGGGCAGGCCGGCGCGGCCGAGCCCGTCGACATGGCCGCGACGCTGGCCTGGCGCGGCGGCCAGATCCGCTTCAGCAATACCGACCTGGCCACGGCGGCGCGGGAAGTATCGCGTTATCGCCAGCAGCCGATCGTGCTGGCGCCGGGCGTCGAGCACCTGACCGTGACCAGCGTGTTCCAGACCCGCGACACCGACGCCTTCCTCATGGCCTTGCCGCACATCCTGCCGGTACAGGTGCGCCAGTTGCCAGACGGCCGCAGCGAAATTTCAGCGCGCTGACGCTGTTACAAAATAGTCCGGCCGGCCATTCAGGTTTTTTCGCCGTATTGCGTCTTCTTCTTGATTCCGTGGGGCATGGGGCCCGTCGACAACGGAGCAGGAGCAGAAGCTGTGGTTCACGAGAAAATGGGACAAGGCGCGCTGGTGGCCGCGCGCCTGACGATGGCCGCGATGGCGGCAGTGCTGGCGTTCGGCCCGGGGATGGCCAGCGCTCAGGCGACGGCGCCCGTCGCCATCGACATGCCGGCGCAGTCGCTCGACCAGGCGCTCAAGCGGCTGGCCGAAACGCACGGCCTGCAGATTTTCTATGCGCCCCAGACCGTGGCCGGCATGCAGGCGCCGGCGCTGTCCGGGTCCATGACGCCGCAACAGGCGCTGGCCGCGCTGCTGCAGGGCAAACCATTGCGGCTGCGGCAGGAAGGCTCGGCCACCATCATCGAACCCGAGGCGGCCAGCGGCGGCGCCACCGTGATGGCGCCGATCGAGGTCAGCGCCTCGCGCACGGCCAGCAATCTGGTCAGTCCCGTGCAGCAGACCATCGTGCTGGAGCGCGACGCCTTGCAGGAACTGCGCACCGGCTCGGACAGCCTGGCCAGCGTGCTGGCCAAGACCGTGCCGGGCATGGCCGATTCCAGCCGCACCATGACCGACTACGGCCAGACGCTGCGCGGACGCGGCGTGCTGGTGCTGGTGGACGGCATTCCGTTGAACACCAACCGCGACTCGTCGCGCAATCTGGCCAACATCGACCCGGCCACCATCGAGCGCGTCGAAGTGCTGCGCGGCAGCAGCTCGATCTACGGCGCCGGGGCCACCGGCGGCATCGTCTCGATCACCACCCGGCCCGCCGGCGGCGAACCGGTGGCCGAAACCACCGTGACCGCCGTCAGCCCGCTGAGCCGGCTGAATTCGGCCGGGCTGGGCGGCCAACTGCAGCAGCATTTCGCCGGCAGCCAGGGCATGCTGGACTACGCGCTGGACCTGGGCGCGCGCCACAACGGCGCCTCCTACGACGCGCGCGGCCGCCGCATCGCGCCCGAACCCAGCCAGGGCGATCTGTTCGACTCCAACATCTACAGCCTTGGGGGCAAACTGGGCCTGCGGCTGGACGACAAGCAGCGCCTGCAACTGTCGGCCAGCTACTACAACGCCGACCAGCATTCCGATTACGCCTCGGATCCCTCGGTCGGCCGCCTGCCGCCGGGCACGGCGCGCGCGCTGCCGCTCGACGGCCTGGACCTGGCCGACCAGAACCAGATCCGCAATACCCTGGTGAACCTGGAATACCAGCACCTGGACCTGCTGGGCAGCAAGGTCACGGCGCAGATGTACTACCGCGATTACTACACCCGCTTCACGCCGTTCGACGCGCGCGCCGTGGTCACGCGCGGCGGCAACGTCGACCAGGTCATGCAGAACACAAAGGTGTTCGGCAGCCGGCTGACGATCGACACGCCGCTGGGCGAGCAGTCGAAACTGCTGTGGGGCATGGACTTCAACCAGGAACGCAGCGACATGCCGATCGACGTGTTCGACGCGGCCGCCTACGACGCCAGCGGCGGCAGGGTGTTCCGCAAGACCGGCCGCCTGACCTACATGCCCGAGCTGACCTCGCGCAGCACCGGCATCTTCGGCCAACTGGAGCACCGCTTCAACGAGCAATGGTCGGTGCAGGGCGGGGCGCGCTACGAGTACGCCACCGCCCGCTTCGGCGACTTCGTGCCGCTGTCGCAATCGCGCGTGGCGTCGCCGGCCTCGGTGCGGGGCGGCTCGGTCAGCTACGACGCCTTCCTGTTCAACGCGGGCCTGTCCTACGCGCCGATCCGCGGCCAGGAGCTGTACGCCAACTTCAGCCAGGGCTTCCAGTTGCCGGACATCGGCGTGCAGATGCGCAACGCGCGGCCGGGCTTCGACATCGGCTCGTCGGACCTGCAGCCGGTCAAGACCAACAACTACGAGCTGGGCTGGCGCGGCGGGGTGGGCAACACCACGGCGTCGCTGGCGCTGTTCTACACCACCTCCAAGCTGGGCGACGTGCAGAGCTTCAACAACGGCCTGATCCTGACCCGCACCGAGGAGCGCATCCACGGCATCGAGGCGACGGTGGACTACCTGACCGACGACGAAACGTGGGGCGCGGGCGGCACCTTTACCTGGATGAAGGGCCGCGAGCGGCCCGACAACGGCCAGTGGCGCGACATGACCGGCTACCGCATCCCGCCGCTCAAGCTCACCGCGTACCTGCAATATCGGCCGAACGAGCGCTGGAGCAGCCGCATCCAGGCCAATTACTTCGGCGCGCGCGACTACCGGCTGAATGGCGTCGAGAGTTTCGGCCGCCGCGACGTCAGCGGCTATTTCACGGTGGACCTGATGAGCCGCTACCAGTTCACGCCCAAGGACACGCTGGTGGTCGGCGTCGAGAACCTGTTCAATCGCGACTACTACCCGCTCTACAGCCAGTTGATGCGCACCAGCACCAACACCAGCCGTCTGCCGGCGGCGGGCACGGTCTTGACGCTGACCTACCAGCACCGCTGGTAGGCCTCGCGGCCGCCGGCGTGGCGCATGGCCGGGAAGGGGGCAGGGGCGGGCGCCAGCGTGTTCTAATACGCGTCTTTACGAGCCCTTGAACCCTGACACGGTTCCCCTGCCTCATGCTGCGCCTGACCGAAATCATCCTGCCCCTGTCGACCTCCCAGGACGACATCGAAAACACCCTGCGCGCCGCGGCCTGTAGCCGCCTGGGGATAGCCCCCGAGGCCCTGCGCGCGCTGACCATCTTCCGCCGCAGCTACGACGCGCGCAAGCGCAGCGCCATCACGCTGACCTATTCGGTGGACGTCGAGGTGGCCGACGAGGCCGCCGTGCTCAAGCGCGTCGCCGGGTTGCGCACGGTGATGCCGACACCGCCCATGGAATACCAGTACGTCGGCCAGGCGCCGGCCGACCTGCCGGAGGCCAGCCGCCCGGTGGTGATCGGCTTCGGTCCCTGCGGCCTGTTCGCCGCGCTGATCCTGGCGCAGATGGGCTTTCGTCCCATCATCCTGGAGCGCGGCCGGGTGGTGCGCGAGCGCACCAAGGATACCTGGGGCCTGTGGCGCAAGAACACCCTGCAACCCGAGTCGAACGTGCAGTTCGGCGAGGGCGGGGCGGGCACGTTCTCGGATGGCAAGCTCTCGACCCAGGTCAAGGACCCCAAGCACTACGGCCGCAAGGTGCTGCAGGAATTCGTGGCCGCCGACGCGCCGCCCGAGATCCTGTATGTCAGCAAGCCGCACATCGGCACCTTCCGCCTGGTCAAGATGATCGAGCAGATGCGCGCGCAGATCGCCTCGCTGGGCGGTGAATTCCGCTTCGAGAGCCGCGTCGACGATATCGAGATCGAGGACGGCCGGGTGCGCGGCGTGCGTCTGGCGGGCGGGGAGTTCATCGCCGCCAGCCACGTGGTGCTGGCCGTGGGCCACAGCGCCCGCGACACCTTCCGCATGCTGCACAAGCGCGGTGTGTTCATCGAACCCAAGCCGTTCTCGCTGGGCTTTCGCATCGAGCATCCGCAATCGGTGATCGACCGCGCCCGCTTCGGCCCCAGCGCCGGCCATCCGGTGCTGGGCGCGGCCGACTACAAGCTGGTGCACCATGCCGGCAACGGCCGCGCGGTCTACAGCTTCTGCATGTGTCCGGGCGGCACCGTGGTGGCCGCCGCGTCGGAGCCCGGCGGCGTGGTCACCAATGGCATGAGCCAGTATTCGCGCAACGAGCGCAATGCCAACGCCGGCATCGTGGTCGGCATCGAACCCAAGGACTTCCCCGGCATCGAGGACTCGCCGCTGGCGGGCCTCGATTTCCAGCGTCACTGGGAAAAGCGCGCCTATGAGCTGGGCGGCGGCGACTACAGCGCGCCGGCGCAACTGGTCGGCGACTTCCTCGCCGGGCGGCCCTCGACCGCGCTGGGCAGCGTCACGCCGTCGTACAAGCCGGGCGTCAAGCTGACCGACCTGTCGGCCAGCCTGCCCGACTACGTCATCGCCGCCATCCGCGAGGCCCTGCCGGCGTTCGAACGGCAGATCAAGGGCTTCTCCATGCACGACGCGGTGCTCACCGGCGTCGAAACGCGCACCTCTTCGCCGCTGCGCATCACGCGCCGCGACGATTTCCAGAGCATGAACACCAACGGCCTGTTTCCGGCGGGCGAGGGCGCGGGCTATGCCGGCGGCATCATGTCGGCCGCCATCGACGGCATGAAGGTGGCCGAGGCGGTGGCGCTGCACCTGCTGGGCCGTACCGACATCACGGGCGGCAACCGCCGCGGCGCCAGCGACGACTATTGAGGCCGATCAGGTCCGCCAGCCTGGACGGCGCGGTCCCGGCCAGGGCCGGCATGGTGATCCTCAACTCGGGCGCCGTGGGCACGGCATCGGTGCCTTTCGGCGGCGTCAAGCATTCGGGCTACGGCCGCGAAGGCGGCCATTACGGCATCGAGGAGTATGTCGAGGTCAGGTATGTACTGCTGGCGGGGTTGGATCAATGAGCAATCGGGCGGCCGAGCACGGGGAGCGATGACCGCCTGCCGTAATACGCATAATGTATATTATGTAAAGTAAAGAATAGGCGCAGGGTTGGCATTACGGCCCGCTGACGGCCTTGCCCATCGCCAATTCGCGAAGCCAAGCTTCAGGTCAACGTCAACCTATGGGTCGAGAATGGGTTGCACAAAATCCAATAATAGGAGACACCATCATGTCTCGGAGACTATTGCATGCCCTGCCCGTCTTGGCGTTCGTCCTGTACGCAGGCGCCGCTACAGCGGCGGATGCGCCGGAAGTCGTGCTGGGCGCCTCGATTCAGCTTACGGGCCCCGTCGCCAACACCGGACGCTACTACCGCGACGCCTACCAGATCGCGGTGGACAAGATAAACGCCGCTGGCGGCGTGAAGATCGGCGGCGTACCCCACAAACTGGCGCTCAAGATCTACGACAACCAGTCGGACGTCAATCTCAGCGTGCGCCAGTACACCCAGTTGATCACCCAGGACAAGGCAAACCTGCTGCTCGGCCCCTTCGCCAGCAATTTCGCACTGGCCGATTCCGCCGTATCGGAAAAGTACAAGGTGCCCATGGTCGAGGGCGGCGGCGCCTCCGACCAGATATTTTCCCGCAAATTCAAGTACATATTCGGCACGCTGGCCCCGGCCAGCAACTATTTCGGCACTACCGTGCAAATGCTCAAGGCGCTCAAGCCGGCGCCGGCCAGCGTGGCGTTGCTATACGCAGACGATGCATTCGACGTTTCCGTCGCCGACGGTACCCGCCCGTTGCTGAAAGCGGCGGGATTGCAGATCGCGATGGACGAGCGCTACAGCACCAATGCCACCGATTTCAACTCGCTGTTGTCGCAGATCAAGAGCAAGAACGTGGACGCCGTGCTGGTGGCCGGCCACGAGACCGAGATATTGAACTTCGTGCGCCAGGCCAAGAGCCTGGCGGTTGCGCCCAAGATGTACTCGTTCACCGTTGGCGTGCCATCCGAGGATTTCCGCAATGCGCTGGGCCGCGATGCCGACTATGCCTTCGGCATGACCGCATGGCTGCCTTCCACGGCGCTGAAGGACCGCTGGTTCGGCGACGCGCAGCAGTTTGCCCAGGCCTACAAGGCGAAGTACGGCTATGACCCGGACTATCACGCGGCCTCAGGCGTGGCCGATGTCGAAGCGCTGGTTCACGCCATGGAAGCCGCGGGCAGCACAGCGCCGCAGAAAGTGCGCGACGCCCTGGCCAAGAGCAGATTCGACAGCCTGTACGGCCCCATTGCCTTCAACGCAAAGGGCCAGATCGACCTGCCTCAGGTCGTGATACAGGTCCAGGGCGACAAGCTGGCGGAAATCTATGGGGCCAAGGGTTTCATCACCCAGCCGAAGTACCCCATGCCGGCCTGGGATGCGCGCTAGGGCCCGCGGTGCCCGAATAGTCCCCTCACGCACGCTTTCCCGGACCTCGCACCAATGGACCTGCTGGCGCAAATCCTCGCCAACGGCATTTTGCTCGGTGGCCTGTACGCCGTGATGGCGCAGGGCCTGGCGCTGGTCTGGGGCGTGTTGAATATCGTCAACCTGGCGCATGGCGCGTTCATCATGCTGGGCGCCTATGCCTCCTGGTATCTGTATAGCGACCTGGGCGTGGACCCGTTCCTGGGCCTGCCGCTTACCGCCGCGGTCATGTTTGCGCTGGGCTATGCGCTGCAGCGTGGCTTGCTGAACCTGGTGGTGCGCTCGCCCATGTTCAACACACTGCTCATCACTTTCGGGCTGGAAGTGGTGCTGACCTACCTGGCGCAATGGGTGTTCTCGGCCGACTTCCGCACTATCAATCCGTCTTACGCAGGCAACAGCTATTCGTTCGGTCCGGTGACGCTGCCCGTGGCTCGGCTTGCCGCTTTCGGGGTGGCGCTGGCGTTGACCCTGGGCATGTGGCTGTTCCTGCTGCATAGCCGGCTGGGCCGCGCCATTCGGGCCACGGCCCAGAACCTGGTGGCGGCGCGGCTCTACGGCGTGGAGCCGCGCCATCTTTACGCGGTGACCTTCGGCCTGGGCCTGGCCCTGGCCGGCGCCGCCGGCGGCCTGTACGGCACGGTGTCGCAGATCAACCCCTACATCGGCGCCACGCTGACGGCGAAGTGCTTCGCCATTTCCATCATCGGTGGGCTGGACAATCCGCTGGGCGTGATGGTTGGCGGGTTGTTCCTGGGCATCGTGGAATCGCTCACCATGCTTTACGTGGGTCCGACGTATGCCGACGTCGCCAGCTTCGGCACCCTGCTGCTGGTGCTGCTGCTGCGGCCCAGCGGCCTGCTGGGAAAGGCGGCATGAAGACACTGCGCGCTATCCTGTTGCTGCTGGCGGTGGCCCTGCTGGCGGGTGTGCCATGGTACGGCTCGGACGTGCTCGTACAGTTTGGCATCAATACGCTGTTGCTGGCGGTGCTGGCCCAGGGTTGGAACATCATCGGCGGGTATGCGGGCTATGCGTCCTTCGGTAATTCGGTCTTTTACGGCCTGGGCAGCTACGGCGTGGCCATCGCCATGGCGCAGTGGGAACTGCCCTTCCCGGTCGGCCTGGCGCTTGGGGTTGCGCTGGCGATGGCTTTTGCCGTGCTGCTGGGTCTGCCGGTGCTGCGGCTGCGCGGCCATTACTTCGCGATCGCCACCCTGGCCCTGGCCCAGGTCATGACGGCCATCGTCTCCAACATCAAGCTGGCCGGCCAGAATATCGGCCTGGTGCTGCCGCCGCTGAATAACGATCCCATGTTCTACGAGCTGGCGCTGGGCCTGCTGGTGCTGGCAACCCTGACCATCGCCGGCCTGACGCGCAGCAGATTTGGGTTTGGCCTGATCGCTATCCGCGAAAACGAGGAAGGCGCCGCGGTCATGGGTGTCAACACCACCCTGTACAAGGTGGCGGCATTCGCCCTGTCGGGCCTGTTCAGCGCGCTGGCTGGCGGCATCCACGCCTACTGGATCACGTTCCTCGACCCGGAGAGCGCCTTCGACATCAGCCTGAACGTCAAGATGATCATCATGGCCGTCTTCGGCGGCGCTGGCACCGTGCTGGGTCCGGTGGCGGGCGCTTTTTCGCTGTCGGCGGTGTCGGAACTCCTTTCCAGCGAAATCACCAGCGCCGCCGGCCTGTTCTTCGGCGTGGTCATCGTCGCCGCGGTGGTGCTGATGCCGCGCGGGCTGGCCGACCTGCTGCGACGCTTGCGCAAGTCGGGCTGGCGCTATTTCATCGAAAACATCCGGGCGCACCGGCTATGAACGCCATCCTCGACATCCGCAATATGACGCGGCGCTTCGCCGGCCTGGTGGCCGTGAACGACGTCAGCTTCACGCTCGGCGAGGGTGAAATCCTGGGCCTTATCGGCCCCAATGGCGCCGGCAAGACAACCCTGGTCAGCCTGATCAGCGGCACGCTGGCGCCCAGCCAGGGCGAGATCCTGTACCAAGGCAAGCTGATCGGCCAACTGCCGGCCTATCGGCGGGCCCGATTGGGCATTGGCCGCACTTTCCAGATCATGCGGCCCTTCCCTGGCCTGTCGGTGCTGGACAACGTGGCGGTTGGCGCGCTGTTCGGCCGTGGCGGCGGCCAGCCCAAGCTGGCGCTGGCGCGCGAGCAGGCCCGGGCCTGCCTGGATTTCGTCGGCCTGGGGCGAGCCGCCGGCCAACGCGCCGACGAACTGGGCGGTCCGGACCGCAAGCGCCTGGAACTGGCCAAGGCGTTGGCCATGCAGCCCAAGGTGCTGCTGTGCGACGAGGTCATGGCGGGACTGAACCTGGTCGAGATCGACGAAGTCATCGAGATCATCCGCAAGGTCCGCGGCACCGGCATCAGCGTGCTGGTCATCGAGCACGTCATCAAGGCCATCAAGAGCCTGTCGGACCGGCTTTTGGTACTGCACCACGGGGAAAAGATCGCCGATGGCGCGCCGGACGAGGTGCTGGCCAACGCCGAGGTGGTGCAGGCCTACTTGGGCAAGCAGCGCACATGAAGGACGCCGACGCCCCTGTGTTGAAGGTCGAGGGCCTGAGCGCCGGCTACGGCGGGCTGCCTGTGCTGCATGACATCTCCCTTGAGATACGGCGCGCGGAACTCGTCGCGCTGGTCGGCAGCAACGGCGCCGGCAAGACCACCCTGCTGCGGGCGCTGTCGCGCGTGCTGCCCAGCACGGGCAGCATCGTGATGGATGGCCGGCCGCTGTCCCGTCCCACCCCGGACGAGGCCTTCGCCCGGGGCATGGTCCAGGTGCCCGAGGGGCGGCAGTTGTTCGATCGCATGACGGTGCAGGACAATCTCCTCATGGGCGCCTACCGGCGCGCCGACAAGGCGGCCGTCGCGCGCGATCTGGACCGGGTCTACGGCTTCTTTCCACGGCTGTCGGAACGGCGCCGGCAACTCGCCGGCAGCATGTCGGGCGGCGAGCAGCAGATGTGCGCCATGGCACGCGCGCTGATGGCCGCGCCGACGCTCATGATGATCGACGAAATGAGCCTGGGCCTGGCCCCGGTGGTGGTCGAGCAGTTGATGGGCGTGCTGGCGGACATCCTGCGCGAAGGCGTCACGGTCCTGCTGGTCGAGCAGGATATCCATCTGGCGCTATCGGCGGCCGACCGCGGCTATGTCATGGAAACGGGCCACATCGTGCATAGCGGCCCCGCGCGCGCACTGTTGGACGATCCAAGGGTGCGGCAGGCGTACCTGGGAATCTGAGTACCGCAGAGAGACATCATGTATCGTTACACCACGGTCTTTCCAAGGAGACATGCGTGGCGCGCTGGCGATGGCTACTTCTGCAATTCACCCGCAAGTTGTGGGTGCGCGCAACCCTGATCGGAGCGCTCGGCATCCTGGCGGCGATGGCGGCGGCGCTCGCCGAACGCTACCTGCCGTGGGACCTGCCAGGCAGCATCAGCGCGCAGGCGGTCGACAGCATCCTGTCGATCATCGCGTCGAGCATGCTCGCGGTGACGACTTTCTCGCTGAGCATCATGACGTCGGCGTTCGGCGCGGCCACCAACACCGTCACGCCGCGCGCGACGGTGTTGCTGATCCAGGATGGCATCACGCAGAACGTGCTGTCCACGTTCATCGGCTCATTCCTGTTCAGCATCGTCGCGCTCGTGGTCTTGCAGACCGGCGCCTATGGACCGCGCGGACGGCTGGTGCTGTTCGTGGTGACCGTCGGCATCATTGTGCTGATCGTCATCGCGCTGCTGCGCTGGATCAACCACCTGATGCTGCTCGGCCGGGTCGGCGAGACCACCGATCGGGTCGAGCGCGCCACCCGGACGGCGATCGAGGCGCGGCTCGACAACCCCTTTCTCGGCGGCCGCGAATTGCGCAATGCCGGCCGCGCGCGGCCGCCCGCGGCCGAGGCGGTGCGCGCGGGCACCACCGGCTACGTGCAGTTCATCGACATGGCGGCGCTGCAGGCCGAAGGCGAGCGCGCGGGTCGGCCGCTCCAGGTGCCCGCCATTCCCGGCACCTTTGTCTATCCGGACACCGTGCTGGCATGGCTCGGCCAACCGGACGCCGGGCCGGATGGCCAGGCAGGCCCCGAGGCGGACCCCGACGCGGACCCCGAGGCGCGCGCCGAGCGGATCCGGCAAGCCTTCAGTGTCGGCACCCGCCGCAGCTATGACCAGGACCCGCGCTTCGGTATCGTGGTGCTCAGCGAGATCGCGATTCGCGCGTTGTCGCCAGCCGTGAACGACTCGGGCACGGCGATCGACGTCATCGGCCGCTGCGCGCGCCTGCTCGCGCTGTGGGCCGAGGGGCCGCGCGCCGACCCCGGGCAATCCCCCGAGTTCCCGGACGTCCACGTGGCGGCGATTCGCTCGGAAGACCTGTTCGACGATGCCTTCCGGCTGGTGGCGCGCGACGGCGCGGCGCAGATCGAAGTCCAGTCGCGCTTGCAGAAGGCGCTGCGCGCGTTGCGGCATACTGGCGACCCCTCTTTCCGGCAAGCCGCCGCCTATCAATCGCAACTGGCCTTGCAGCGGGCGGAACAGGCCATGGCGATGGACGCCGACAAACAATTGCTGCGCGACATCGTGGCGGACGCGCGCATGCCTTAGAATAATCGCGCCATGGCTACCAGCGCCCGTCCGGGCCCTTCCCTCGCGCTTCGCATGCCGCACGCTTACCGCGTGCTGTGGGCGCTGCTGGTGGCGCTGCTGCTGCGCGGCCTCGTGCCGGCGGGCTACATGCCCGATACCCGCGCGATGGGGCAAGGCCGGGTCGCCCTGACCCTCTGCACGGCCGCCGGCACGGTGTCGACCGTCCTCGTGTCCCTGGCCGCAGAACGCCCCGATTCCCCGCACCCTGGCCAGCAGGCCGCCACCGGCCTGGATTGTCCCTTCGGCCTGCTGACACACCTGGTCCCGGCGCTACCGCTGGCCGCGCCCGCCATGGCGCCGCTGCGGCTGGCGGCCATGCCTGCGCCCGCACCGGCGTCCCGGCAAGCCCGGCCGGCGCTGCCGGCCCAGGGGCCGCCGCTCGGGCCGCGCGCCCCACCCGTTCTGCCCGGCTGATCGCCACCGGCGCGGCGCGCCCGTCCAGGCGCGTCCATGCCGGCTTGCGTCGCTGCCCCGTCCCGGGCCGCGACTTCCGCCGTTTCCGCGAGCCCCGCAGACCATGACAACGACCTTCTTCCAGGTGGCGCAAGACGCCGCCGCCCTTCCCTATCGACCCGCCGCCTCTTGCCGCGATTGCCGCCTGCGGGCGGCCTGCCTGCCACGGCACCTGAGCGAGGCCGAAACGGCCCGCCTGGGCGACGCCATCGACACCCGTATCCGCCTGAAACGCGGCGACCTGCTGTTCCAGCAGGGCGACAACCACGACGCGGTCTTCGCGGTGCGCGTCGGCAGCCTGAAAACCCAGTGGCGCACCTGCGACAGTACGGATCAGGTGGCGGGTTTCCACATTCCCGGCGACCTGCTCGATTTCTCCGGGCTGTTCGACCGGCGGCATGCCACCACCGCGGTGGCGCTGGAAAACGCCGAGGTCTGCGTGATACGGCTGGAAGCCCTCGACGCGCTCGGGCTGCAATTCCCGCGGGTACCGCTGCTGGTGCGCGGCCTCATGAGCGCCGAACTGGCGCGCCTGCAACGTTTGATGGCACTGGCCCGCTTGCGCGCAGAGCAGCGGCTCGCCACGTTCCTGCTGGACCTGTCCGACCGCTATGCCGCCCTGGGCTATGCCGCGGACAGATTCTGCCTGCGCATGACCTACGGCGACATCGGCAGCCTGCTGGGCATGACGCTGGCCACGGTCAGCCGGCTGCTGGGGCAGCTTGCCCGCGACACCGGGTTGGTCATCCATGCCAGGCAGGTCGAGATCACCGACCGGCAAGCGCTGCGCGCCGTGGCCGGCGGCGCCTGTGCGCCATCCGGCGCGGGCCGCTGCACAAGCCACTGATTCGGAGCGATCCAGACCCCTGCGGCCCGGGCCGCAAGCGTCTGGATGGCTGCTTTTTTCGTCCTGTACCGCAGTTTCGCTGAATTCGGCGCAGGCCCATATATTCTGGAACGATTGCTACTTCGGTTCTTCTTATGATTCAGCCTCTACTCCGCCTTTGTGATCTCGCGTTGCAGGATCGCGCCCTGATCGACCACGTCGCGCCGGCCCGGCCGGACGACCCCATTGCCGACCGCCTGCGCGAACTAGGCTTCGTCAACGGCGAGCCCCTGCGGCTAACCGCGCGCGGGCCATTGGGCGGTTCGCCCCTGCTGGTGGCGATCGGCACGACCCGGTTCGCGCTTCGTCGCGACGAAGCGGCCCGGGTGATGGTCACGCGCGAGGCAACCCATGGCTGATCCCACGTTGCGCCTGGTGCTGGTTGGCAACCCCAACGCGGGCAAGACCGCCCTGTTCAACCAACTGACGGGCGGGCGCCAGAAAGTCGCCAACTATGCCGGCGTCACCGTCGACCGCAAGGAAGGTTTCTTCTCCACGCCGGCCGGCCGGCGTGCCCGCATCCTGGATCTGCCCGGCACCTACAGCCTGACCGCCGCCAGCGCCGATGAACAGGTCACCCAGGACGTGCTGCTCGGCCGCCATCCGCGCGAAGTCCGGCCGGACCTGGTGGTGATGGTCATCGACGCCACCAACCTGCGCCTGCACCTGCGCCTGCTGCTGGAAATGCGGCGCCTGGACCTGCCGATGGTGGTGGCCCTGAACATGGCGGACGAGGCGCGGCGGCGCGGCATCGACATCGACGTGCCGGCGCTGTCGCGGCGCCTGGGCGCGCCGGTCATCGAGACCGTCGCGGTGCGGCGTGCGGGAGCCCAGGCGCTGCTGGCGCACTTCGACGCGCCGATTCCGCCCCAGCCTCCCCTGCCGCCCGTGGCCGACCCCCAGGCCGAACTGCGGCAGATCCTGGCGGACACCGTGCGCATGCCGGATACCGCCACCGCCCGCGACGACCATATCGACCGCTGGACCCTCCACCCCGTCTTCGGGCCGTTGATCCTGGCGCTGGTCATGTTCCTGACGTTCCAGGCCGTGTACGCCATCGGCAAACCCCTGACCGACGCCATCGCCGACGGGGTCGCCGCCCTGGGCGACCGGGCCGCGGCGGGGCTGGCGGACGGGCCCCTCAAGAGCCTGCTGCTGGAAGGCCTGTTCGGCGGCCTGGGCACGGTATTGGGCTTCCTGCCGCAGATCCTGGTGCTGTTCCTGTTCATCCTGGCGCTGGAGGAATCCGGCTATCTGCCACGCGCCGCCTTTCTGCTCGATCGCGCCATGGTGGCGGTGGGCCTGACCGGCCGCGCCTTCATTCCCCTGCTCTCCAGCTTTGCCTGCGCCATTCCCAGCATCATCGGCAGCCGCAGCATTCCCGACCGGCGCGATCGCCTGGTCACGATCCTGGTGGCGCCGCTCATGACCTGCTCGGCCCGCCTGCCCGTGTATGCCCTGCTGATCGGCGGCTTCATCCCCGACGTGCCGGTGCTGGGCGTGTTCAACCTGCAGGGCACGGTGCTGTTCGCGCTGTATGCGGGCGGCATCCTGGCCGCGCTGGGCGTTGCCTATTGCGCCAAGCGCCTGCGGCCGGCCGTGGCGGCGGCGGCCCTGCTGATGGAGTTGCCCGCCTACCGCCTGCCCAAGTGGCGCGATATCGCCATCGGTCTATGGGAGCGGATCTGGATTTTCCTGAAGAAGCTGACCGGCGCCATGCTGGCCCTGACCGTGCTGATGTGGTTCATCGCCCATTTTCCGGCGGCGCCGGCAGACGCCGCCGGGCCGGCCATCGAATACAGTTTCGCCAGCACGCTGGGCCGTTGGATGCAGCCGCTGTTCGCGCCGCTGGGCTTCAACTGGCAGATCACGCTGGCGCTGATCCCGGCCTTCGCCGCGCGCGAATCGGCGGTGGCGACGCTGGCGACGATATACAGCGTGGCCGACGGACAGGATGCCGCGCTGGGCCACATTCTGGCGGGCAATTTCCCGGTCGCCAGCGCCCTGGCGTTGATGGTGTGGTTTGCCTTCGCGCCGCAGTGCATGTCGACGCTGGCCGTCATCAAGCGCGAAACCGGCGATTGGCGCAACGTGGCGCTGTCGTTCGGCTACATGTTCGCGCTGGCCTATGTCGCCACCTTCGCGACGTATCGGCTCGCCGGGTGGCTGCTGTGATGCCCGCCGCCCAGGCGTGGCAATACGCGGCGGTCGCGCTGGCCGTGGCAGGGAGCGCCGTCGCCCTCGCAGCACACCTTTCGCCGGGGCTGCGAGCCTGGCTGCGCAAACGGGCTGCGCGCGGCCTGATGCATCGGCGCCTGCCCGCGCCTTTGCGCCGCCTGGGCGGCCGCTTCGCGGCGGCGCGTCCGCGGGCTTGCGGGCAAGGCGGCGGACGGTGCGCGGGATGTGCCGGGTCCACGCCGGGCACATCCCAGGCGCCTATCCTGCCACCACGCAGCCGGCGCCGCGGCCCGGCCCCCTAGGCGGTGGGCGGCCTGACGACCGGCGCGCACGCCAGCCCGGACGGGGCGGAAAAAAAGCGTGCGGGCTTGACCCCGGTCAAGCCCCGGCGCTGCGGCGGCGCGATGATGGCGGCATGCCGCGTTCGCGCAAGGCCCTTACCCGCCTGGAGGTTCCATGAAAAACGTACTCATCCCGGTCGATGGATCGGCCAATGCCCTGCGCGCCGTGCGCTACATGATCGAGCATATCCGTGAATACGGCGCGTGCAACCTGCACCTGCTGAACGTGCAGTTGCCCATCGTCTCGGGCGCGGTACTGGCCTTCGTGTCGAGCGACATGATCCAGCAGTATTACGAAGACGAAGCCCGCACGGCGCTTGCCGATGCCCGGGCGGCGCTGGACAAGGCGGGTATCATGTATCAGTCGGATCTCAGGGTCGGCCAGGTCGCAGAAACCATCCAGGCCTACGCCACCGAGCACCAGTGCGACCATATCGTGATGGGCTCGCGCGGATTGGGCGCCGCCGGCAGCTTGATGCTGGGCTCGGTGGCGCTGAAGCTGCTGCATACGGTGCACGTGCCTGTCGTCATGGTGAACTAGCGGACGGCGCCCTCGTGGCCGGACCGAAACCTGCGCGGCACCATGGAGGCCCCGTGTTCCCGTTGCGTCTTCCGCCGATACGGCAGCGGCCCTTGCGCCGCATCGCCCTGGCCGGCCTGCTGCCCCTGGCGGCCGGATTCGCTGCCCAGGCCCAGTCCAGCGCACAGGACGTGGCGCGGGCGTTCAGCCAACAGGTATCGCCGGTGCTGGCGCCGCCCGTCGAGGAACAGGAGCGTTATGGCGAACTGGCGCAGGATGCCCTGCGAGCAGCCGGCATCACCCCCCTGGGCCCACAGTTCGTCTTGGTGGTGGACCGCGACACCAAGATCCAGGCCGCGCTGCTGTACTGGTTGTCCCGGCCGCCGGTTTTCCTGGGGGCCGCGCCGGTATCGACCGGCCGCGTCGGCCAATTCGACCATTTCGAAACGCCCATCGGCGTCTTCGCCCATACACTGGACAACCCCGACTACCGCGCCGAGGGCACCCGCAACGCCAACGGCATTCTGGGCTATGGCGTCAAGGGCATGCGGGTCTACGATTTCGGCTGGCAGACCGCGCACAAGGGATGGGGCGACCGCGCACCCGCCACCATGCGGTTGCAGATGCACGCGACCGATCCGTACCGGCTGGAGCAACGCCTGGGCACCGCCCAGTCCAAAGGCTGCATCCGCATCCCGGCAACGCTCAACCGGCTGATCGACCGGTTGGGGCTGCTGGACGCCGACTACGAACTGGCGGCGGCACTGGTGGGGACTCCCTGGGTGCTGCTGCGCGACCGCACGCCGATGCCCGGCGCTGGCCGCTACCTGATCATCGTCGACACCGCGCGCGCCGCCCGGCCATCGTGGGCAGCAGGGGCGCAACCTGACAAAGGAAAACCATGACGTCCGTGCCTTCCAGTGCCGAGGTCGACCGCCTGCACGCCTATTGGCAGGCCAGCAACTACCTGTGCGCGGGGATGCTGTATCTGCGCGACAACGCCCTGTTGCGCCAACCCCTGCAGCCGGCCCACATCAAGCGCCGCATACTCGGGCATTGGGGAACCTGTCCCGGCCAGACCTTCACCCTGACGCATCTCAACCGCCTCATCCGCGAACATGGCCTCGATCTGATGTATGTGTGCGGTCCCGGACATGGCGCGGCCGCCGTAGTGGCCCACGCCTACCTCGATGGACGCTATTCCGAACGCTACCCCGAATGCTCGCAGGACGAAGCCGGCATGACGCGGCTGTTCCAGCGGTTCTCCGCGCCGGGCGGCATCGGTTCGCACTGCTCAGCGCACGTGCCGGGATCGATCCATGAAGGAGGCGAACTCGGCTACAGCCTCTCGCATGCCTTCGGGGCCGCCTTCGACAACCCGGCGCTGGTCGTCGCGGCGATGGTCGGGGACGGCGAGGCGGAGACCGGACCGCTGGCTGCCTCGTGGCAGTCGGCCAGGTTCCTGAACCCGGCGCGCGATGGCGCGGTGCTGCCCATCCTGCACCTGAATGGCTACAAGATCGCCAACCCGTCGCTGTTGGCTCGCATCTCCCACGCCGAGCTGCAGGCGCTGTTCGAAGGCTACGGCTATCGCCCCTGCTTCGTGGAAGGCGACGACCCGCCAGCCATGCACCGCAAAATGGCGCGCGCGCTGGGCCAATGCCTGGCGGAAATCCGTGCGATCCAGGCACGCGCACGGGGCGGCGGCGCGAGCCCCCACATCCGCTGGCCCATGATCGTGCTGCGCACCCCGAAAGGCTGGACCGGCCCGCGCCAGTTCGATGGCCACGCGGTCGAGAACTCGTGGCGAGCGCACCAGGTTCCCCTGCCCGACCCGGCGGGCCGGCCCGATGCCCTGCGCGCCCTGGAAGCCTGGATGCGCGGCTACCGGCCCGAGGCCTGGTTCGACACGGCCGGCCGGCTGGCCGCCGATCTGCGCCAGTTGGCGCCCACCGGAGACCGCCGCATCAGCGCCAACCCCCACGCCAACGGCGGATTGCTGCGGCGCGCGCTCGAACTGCCGCCGGTGGCCCCCTACTCCCAGCCAGTGGCCGCGCCTGGCGATGCCGACGCCTCGCCCACGCAACGCTTGGGCGAGTACCTGCGCGACGTGATGCGGGCCAATCCCGACCGCTTCCGCCTGTTCGGGCCGGACGAGACCGCCAGCAACCGCCTGGCGGCCGTCTACGAGGCCAGCGGCAAGACCTGGATGGCACAGCGCCTGGACAGCGATGCGGATGGCGGCCACCTGTCGCCCGACGGGCGCGTCATGGAAATCCTGAGCGAACATACGCTGCAGGGCTGGCTTGAAGGCTACACGCTGACCGGCCGGCACGGCCTGCTGGCCACCTACGAGGCTTTCGCGCACGTCATCGACTCGATGTTCAACCAGCACGCCAAATGGCTGGACAAGGCGCGTCACCAGGTGCCGTGGCGCGCACCGGTGCCGGCGCTGAACCTGCTGCTGACCTCGGTGGTCTGGCGCCAGGACCACAATGGCTTCAGCCACCAGGACCCGGGGTTCCTGGACGTGGCCGCCAACAAGCACCCTGACGTGGTGCGCATCTACCTGCCCCCGGACGCCAATTGTCTGCTGCGCGTGGCGGAACATTGTCTGGCTTCGACCGGCTACGTCAACGTGATCGTGGCGGACAAGCAGCCTCACCCGGTCTACCTGGCCGCGGAGGACGCCGCGCGCCACTGCCAGGCGGGGATCGGGGCCTGGGATTGGGCCGGTACCCATACCTTGCACGAGCCGGACGTGGTGATCGCCTGCGCCGGCGACGTGCCCACCGGGGAAGCGCTGGCCGCCGTGGCGTTGCTCAAGGCCCTGTTCGGCGGTCTGAAGATCCGCTTCGTCAACGTGATCGACCTGTTCACCCTGGTGCCGCAAGCGGTGCATCCGCACGGCCTGTCCGATGAGGCGTTCGACCGCCTGTTCACGCTCGGCCAGCCGGTGATCTTCAATTTCCACGGTTATCCGGCGTTGATCCACCGCTTGTGCTACCGGCGCCGCAACCACGGGAACTTCCATGTGCACGGCTATCGCGAACAGGGCGACGTCAATACGCCATTCGAACTGGCTGTGCTCAACGGGATCGACCGCTACAGTCTGGCGATCGATGTGCTGGCGCGCGTGCCGCGGCTGCATGCCAGCGGCGTCGCCGCGCGCGCGGCATTGCTGGCGCAGCGCGACCGACAGGTTGCCTATGCCCGGGCCGAAGGCATCGACAGCGAAGAGATCCGCAACGGCAGATGGCCTGCCCCCGGCCCGCGCGATTACTGACGCCGGTCAATAGCCGCGGCAAGCGCGGGTCGATACTGTCCGTATTTTCCCTATTGTCGGAGAACCGCCGTGTACCAACGCATTCTCGTGCCCGTCGACGGCAGCCCCACCTCGGTGCTCGGCCTGAAAGAAGCTTGCCAGTTGGCGCGGCTCACCCATGCCAGCCTGCGCCTGATCCACGTCATCGACGAACTGTCGTTCGCCCTGGCCCTGCAACCCTATGGCTACTACGCCGGCGAATTGCTCGACATGCTGCGCAAGAATGGCACCGAAATCCTGCAGACTGCCCTGGCGACCGCCCGGCAACAGGATATCAAGGCCGACAGCGTGCTTTACGAAAGCCTGGACAAGACCGTGGCGCAACGCGTGCTGGCCGAAGCGGCGGAATGGAAGGCGGACCTGATAGTCATTGGCACCCACGGCCGTCGCGGCGTGCGGCGCATGATGCTTGGAAGCAGCGCCGAAGAAGTGTTGCGCAACGCCACCATTCCAGTGCTGCTGGTGCATGCGCCGCAAGGCACGTCGTAGTCAGGCCAGCGCCACGCTGTCGTTCTGCTCCACCGCGCGGCAGCGCCAACCCAGCTCGTCCTTGATCCGCAGGCGCAGCGCGTCGGCCGCGCCGGGTTCGCCATGGACGATGAAAGTCTCGCGCGGCGGCCGCTCGAATCCGCCCAGCCAGCGCAGGATTTCATCGGCATCGGCGTGCGCCGACAGCATCGTCAGGTTGTCGATCTCGGCGCGTACCGGGACGTAGCCGCCATGGATCTTGACCGACGCGGCGCCATCCAGCATGGCCGCACCGCGCGTGCCCATGGCCTGGAAACCCGCGAACAGCACCGTGTTGCGCGGATCGGGCAAGTAGTGTTTCAGATGGTGGATCACGCGGCCGCCGGTTGCCATGCCACTGGCCGACACGATGATCTTCGGCATCGGCGAGGCGTCCAGCGCCTTGGACTGTTCCACATCGGTCACGCAGGTCGCCACGCCGAACGCCGTGCGCGCCTCGGCTCGCGTCAGCCGCTGGTCGGCCAGGTGCCGCAGGTAGACATCCACCGCGCCGCTGGCCATCGGACTGTCCAGGAACACCGGCAGGTCGCGCGGAACGCGTCCAGCCTGCTTGAGCTGCCACAGATGGAACAGCAGCGCCTGCGCCCGTCCCACCGCGAACGACGGGATCACCACGGTTCCGCCCCGGCGGATGGTTCGCAGGATGATGGCCTCCAGCGCGTCCAGCACGCTTTCCTTGCCGTGCGCCCGGTTGCCGTAGGTGGATTCGACCACCAGGTAGTCGGCTTGCGCCACCGGCTGCGGCGCCGGCATCAGCGGATCGGCGTAGCGCCCCAGGTCGCCGCTGAACACCAGCCGGCCGCCTGGATACGCGACCTCGACGATGGCGGCGCCCAGGATGTGGCCGGCGCGCCGCAGCCAGGCCCGGCAGCCGCCCGGCAGGTCGATCGCAGTGTCGATATCGACTGGGCGCAGCGCTGCGATCGCGCGTTCGGCGTCCGCCACCGTATAGAGCGGCAGCGCGGGCTTGTGGCTGGAGAGGTTGTGCCGGTTCAGGTAGTCGGCATCGGCTTCCTGCAGATGGGCGCTGTCCAGCAGCAGCAGGCGGCACAGGTCCAGGGTGGCGTACGAGCAATAGACCGGGCCGCGAAAACCGTCGCGCACCAGCCTCGGCAGATAGCCGGAGTGGTCCAGGTGCGCATGCGACAACAGCACCGCGTCGATCTCGGCGGGCGGCACCGGAAATGGCGCCCAATTGCGCAGGCGCAGCGTCTTGACGCCCTGGAACAGGCCGCAATCGAGCAGGACCCGCCGGCCCTCGACTTCCAGCAAGTGGCGCGAGCCGGTAACAGTGCCGGCGGCTCCCAGGAAACGCAGCATCGGACGGTTCGGCATGGTTCCTCCTTGCGGATGCGCAGCCAGCATCGCACAGTGCGGCTGCGTGGGAAACGGCGCTCAACGTTCGGATTGACCTAGGTCAAGGCCGCGCGTAGCCGCCGGCTCATGATGGAAACAAGGCGACGTGCCTGCCAGCGTACCGCCTTTTCCTCTGGAGAACAGCATGCTCGCGAGCGAACTCATGACTCCGAATCCGTATTGCGTCAATGCCAGGACGCCCGTCTCGCACATCATGCGCGCCATGGTCGAGCGCGAAATCAGCGCCGTCATGGTGGTGGGCGACGACGGCACGCTGATCGGCCTGGTCAGCGAAGGCGACCTGGTGCGCCGACAGGACAGCGCTCACCAGAAGAAGCTGGACCACTGGCTGGCGCAATTGGCCGAAGGCGAAGCCCTGAACCTTGAATTCCTGCACAGCCTGCAGTTGGGGGAACGTTCCGCGGCCAGCGTGATGAGCAGTCCGGTCATCACGGTCGAGGCATCCGAACCGCTGTCGCGGATCGCCGATTTGCTGCTCAAGCATGCCATCAAGCGCGTGCCGGTCACGCGTGACGGCAAGCTGGTCGGGGTGGTCAGCCGCCGCGACATCCTGCGCGCCCTGCTGGCCCAGGAAGAGCACGACCCGGCCTCGCGCCCGGAGGCGTCATGACGCGCATCGGCATTGTTTTCTATTCCCGTAGCGGCACCGCCCGCGCGGTGGCCGAACGACTGGCCGCCATGTCCCACTGGCCAGTTCATGAGATCCGCGATCGCCAGCCTCGGCTCGGCCTGCGCGGGGACCTGCGCTGCATCGCCGATATCCTGTTCAAGCGCACCCCGGCGTACCGGTATGACGGGCCGGCCCTGGACGCCTATGACCACGTGGTGCTGATCGCACCGGTCTGGCTGCGCTCGCTGGCCGCGCCCATGCGCGCATTCCTGCTCAATGAGCGCCAGTGGATCCGCGCCTACTCGGCGATCTGCGTAATGTCGGGTCATGGCGGTTTTCGCGCGGTCGATGACATGGCCGGCCTGATCGGCGCCAAGCCGCGCTCCATCCTGCTGCTCAAGCAATTCGACGTGCTGGCAGGCGAGAGCGACGCGTCGCTGTGCCGCTTCAAGGCGCAGTTGCGGGCTTTCGGCGGCGCGGGCGATTGGGATGACCCGGTGCTGCCTGCCGTCGATTGATTATCGACGCCGGCCCGAAAAAACAGGGACATAAAGATCTGGCCCGTCTGGCCCCGTACGCAACGACTATGGCGCACGGTCGGGAACTGTGCTGCAATGATTCGAAACTTAGTCCAGGTTCGACACGCGCACACCCGATCTGCCCATGGAGCCTCCGGCCAACGTGCCTCCGCTTCTCGACATCATCCAGTCCGCCACGGAACCCATCATCACGGTCGATGAGCGCCAGCGCATCGTGATGTTCAACCCGGCGGCCGAGCGCGTTTTCCTGCGCCAAGCCGCCCAGGCCATTGGCGCCAGCCTCGACATCCTGATTCCCGCGCGCTTTCGCACCGTCCACGCCAGGCACGTCGAACGCTTTCGCCAGACGGGTATTTCCGAGCGCAAGATGGGGCTGGGCGCACCGTTGTGGGGGGTGCGCGCCAATGGCGAGGAGTTTCCCATGGAAGCCTCGATTTCGCAGACGCGCAGCGAAGCCGGCGTGTTCCTGTCGATCTTCCTGCGCGACATCACGGAACGGCAGCGGATGGAACAGACCCTGCTGGCTTCCCGCGACGAACTGACGCGGCTGTCCAACGCCCTGCTGCACGTGCGTGAACAGGAAAAAAAGCATATTGCGCGGGAACTGCACGACGACCTCGGCCAGAGCCTGACGGCGCTGACCATGGAGCTGTCGCAACTGGCCGCGCGCCTTGGGCCGGCGGATACGGACCTGCATGAGCGGGTCGAGGCCATGCGCCACCTCATCAAGCTGACCTTCACGTCCTTGCGGCGCATTGCCGCCGACCTGCGGCCCGTCATGCTGGACGATCTGGGGCTGGCCGCGGCGATCGAATGGCTGGTGTCGAATTTTGTCTCGCGCTACGGCATCGAGACCGACGCGCAGATCGACGTGGGCCAGGGCGAGCCCGCCAAGCAGGTGGCGACGACGCTGTTCCGCGTGGTCCAGGAGGCGCTGACCAACATCGCCAAACATGCCCAGGCCAGCCAGGTGCAGGTCCAGCTTACCTGCGACGCCACCCAGTGCTGCCTGATCGTGCAGGACAACGGCGTGGGCGCCACGCCGGAAAGCCTGACGCGCAGGGTGCCTTTTTCACTTGGGCTGCAAGGTATCCGCGAGCGCGTGCGGCTGCTCAATGGCGATGTCAGCGTCACCACCCGCAGGAAAGGCGGCTTTCGCCTCCAGGCCACCCTGCCCGCGCAGCCAGCCCAGCCCCCCTGGGAGGCGCCATGATTGCCGTCATGCTGGCGGACGACCATACCCTGGTGCGCGAAGGGCTGCGCCGCCTGCTTGAGCCGGCCGGCGACATCGCGGTGCAGGGCGAAGCCAGCAATGGCACCGAAGCGCTGCGGCTGCTGGCCGAACGGGCGTGGGACCTGCTGGTGCTGGATCTGTCGATGCCCGGCCATGACGGCATCGACCTGATCCGCCTGATACGGCGCGACTACCCCGCCGTGCCGATCCTGGTGCTGACCATGCACGGCGAGCCGCAATATGCGGCCCTGGCGATCAAGGCCGGCGCGGCCGGCTACCTGACCAAGGAAAGCGCCGCCACGGAACTGGTCCAGGCGGTACGCCGGGTGGCGGGCGGCGGTCGTTTCCTTAGCCCTTCGGTCGCCGAAAGCATCGCTTTCGAGCGGCATGGCGACGGCGCGCAGCAGCCGCATCTGCTGTTATCAGATCGGGAATCCGCGGTATTCCGCCACCTCGCCCGCGGCCTCAACAATACCGATATCGGCCAGTTGCTGTTCCTGAGCGTCAAGACGGTCAGCACCTACAAAAGCCGGATACGGGTCAAGATGCGGCTGCGCAACCAGACCGATCTGGTGCGCTATGCGCTCAAGCACGGGCTGATCGATGACCAGGACAACCCTGGCGGTTGAAACGGCGGCCCGCTGTAGGAAGCTTCCTACATCCGTAGGCCAGATCGCATGAAAAGCGGCGCGCTGCGCCGATAGCGCCGCTGCCGGCGGCCGCGCATACTGATGGCGTACACGTGCCGGCCGCGAGCCGGCGTTCCTGGACGAATGTTTGCCGCCGAAGAGGTGCAACCATGGATACGACGTTGTTCCCGTTGTCGACTCCCCAGCCGGCTCGCCAGGCGCCTTCCGGCGAATGTGCGTCCTGCGTCGTGGCGCGGCTGTGCCACCCGCCGAGCGCCGTATCCCTGGCGTCGGCCGCGCGCGGCCGGCGCAGCGTGCGCCGCGGCGAAGCGCTGTATCGCGCCGGCGACCCGCTGCACAATCTGTATCTGCTGCGCGCCGGCTCGATGAAGATCCGGGTCACCAATACCGCGGGGCTTGAACAGATCACGGCGTTTCCCGCGGCCGGTTCGCTGCTGGGCCTGGATGCCATCGAAACCGGCGTCCATACCTGCGATGCCATCGCACTGGAGGATTCGGTCACCTGCGCCCTGCCCTACCATGAACTGGAGGCCAATTGCGAGCGCGACGCCGCCGTCGGGCGGCAATTCCATCGCCTGATCGCGCACGACATGAACCAGTGCCAGCGCCTGCTGCTGACCCTGGGCCGCATGACGACCGACGAGCGTATTGCCAGCTTTCTGGTCGATACCTCCGAGCAGATGGCCGCGCATGGCTATTCTCCGCGCCAGTTCGTCCTGAAAATGACACGCGAAGATATCGCCAACCACTTGGGCATGAAGATCGAGACGGTGTGCAGGGTCTTCTCGCGCCTGCAGTCCGCCTCCCTGCTCCACGTCAGCAAGCGTCACCTGGAGATCCTGGACGTCGACGCCCTGCGCCGCATGAGCTGCGGCTGACCCCGACCACGGGCGCCCGCAAGCGGGATTGAGTTTGGTCAATATCCGGGGGCGCGACGCGCCTATGCTGGACTTCCCGGGCCGCACCGCATCGGCGCGTGCGCTTCACTCTACGGAGAATCCCGCCATGCAACTCGAATACGAACCCCACGCAACGCTGTACAAGTACGGCCTCCACAGCTTCCTGGCTTCTGCCTCCGGCTATTTCGACACGCTGCGGCAGTTGCGTACGCTGCAGCTCAAGACAGACAAGGAGATGCTGGCCTTTGTCGCCAACGCGCGCGCCGAGGTCGACGCCGCCGACACCGTGGGCGCCGTAATGGCGGTACAGCAGAAATTCATGATGGAGCTGATGGGCCGTGAGATGGCCTATCTGCGCGAGCTGGAAAAGATCGGCCGCGAAGCCTCTGCCGTGACCGCCGCCGCCATCCGCAACAGCCAGAGCCCCTGGCAGGAGCGCATGGCGCAGATCGCCGAAGGCGCCGCGCAATTCCTGGCGCCAGGAAATGGCGCGAGCGGCGACCGCCACGCTCAGACCAGCGCATAGCCGGCCCAGGCGGCCGCGATCATCAACAGCAATCCCGGCACCACCTGCGCGGCGAAGCGGCGTCCTCCGCTCGCTGCCGCGAATACCGCCTTGCTGACGGCATTGGCCGACAGCGCCGCCAGCACCGGCACCACCGTCTGCGCAGGCAGAATCCGGTCGGAGGCCACCAGGGTCGCCACGGAAGCCGCCGCCGCGTGGGTATCGGCAAACCCGCCGAGCAGCGCCGCCAACGCGATGCCGCCCCGCCCCAACCAGGCGTTCAGCGCCGCCGTGCCCACCAGCACTGCCGCCGCCACCAGCGCCAGTGTCAAGGCTGCCTGCAGCTTGAACGGCCGACCGGGCTCGATCGGCATGGCGGGCGGCTGGCGCATCGCCCTGAAGAGAAACAACGCGCCGTAGGCCAACGCCGCCACGCCGCTGCATGCAAGGGGCACTATCAATGCCTGCAGCGTGGCCGGGCTGACCGCCAGCAACACCGTGGCCATCAGCACCAGGGTGGAGATCGAGGACAGCACCGCGCCCGCCACCGCGGGCCCCATGAGTGACGGTTCGGCGAGCGCCCGCTGGCCCATGGCGCCGATGGTCACCGTGCTGGAAATAAAGCCTGACGCGAAGCCCGCCAGCGGCAGCCCGACCCGCGGTCCAAACAGCCGCAAGGCGACGTGGCCGGCGGCGCTGACTGCCATCACCAGCACGGTGAACTTCCAGACGGTGCGCAGATTCAGGGCCTGAAAGGGTCCAAGATAGGTATCGGGCAGCATAGGCAGAACCACCAGCGCGGCGGCCGCCAGGATCAGCGCATCCACCAGTTCGTCGTGGCTCAGCACCTTGCGCACGAAACGATGCAAGCGCGTGCGCGCGGCCAACAGGATCGCGGCCGTCACCGCCAGGCCGGACGCCAGCGCCGGATCGTGCAGGCACAGGCTGCCCAGCAGCAGGTTCAACAGCAAGGCCGTCTGGGTCGCCATGCCTTGCCCCGTGCCGGCGGCGCGCGCATGCACCAGCAGCACCATGCCCAGCCCTACCGCCGCCAGGCCCACCAGCAACGGCCCTCCCAGGTACATGGCGACCGCGCCGGACAGCGACGTCAGCGCGAAACTGCGTACGCCGGCGGCCGGCCGCGCCAGCCCGATGCGTTTGCGCCGTTCACGCTCCACGCCAATCAGCAAGCCGATGCCCAGCGCGATGGCGAACGGGAGAGGAGTCTGCGTGTCCATGGTGTCCACGGTATATCAGGGTGGCCCGGCCACCGCTGGAAATGCCATTGTGGCGGCAAAGACGCCCTGCGGGAATCGGCAATGCGGCCGATTCGCCGCTGGCGCGGGATTTCCGCGCGGCTTGACTCCCGTCAACAACGAAGCGACAGGCGGCCCGTACCGTAAAACCATCCCGTCCCTCCGGAGAACGCTCATGTACCAACGCATCCTCGTGCCCGTCGATGGCAGCCCCACCTCCGAACGCGGCCTGCAGGAGGCCATCCGCCTGGCGCAACTCACCCATGCGCACCTGCGCCTGATTCACGTGATCGACGAACTGTCGTACGCGCTTGGCATCGATGCCTATGGCTATGCCGCGGGCGAGTTGCTGGACCTGCTGCGCAAGGATGGCGCCGAGATCCTGCAACACGCCACCGCATCGGTGCGCGCGCAAGGGGTGCCGGTCGACAGCGTGCTGTACGAGAACCTCGACAAGACCGTGCAGCAGCGCATCATCGCCGAGGCAGAAATGTGGAAGGCCGACCTCATCGTGATCGGCACGCATGGCCGGCGTGGTGTGCGCCGGCTGCTGCTGGGCAGCAGCGCCGAGAGCGTCCTGCGCACGTCGCCGGTGCCGGTGCTGCTGGTGCGCGGGCCGCAGGACACGGCGTGAGCGGCCTGCCCATCATGGCCGCGATGGTCCGTCCACGCAGGGCTGAACCACATCCTGGCACAGGAACAACGGCACCTTGATGAATTGGCTGCCCGACAGCGACAAGCCGCGCGCAAGGCGATCCGCCGCCAGGATGAAGCCGGCAATCGGCGCAGTCGTGGGCACGCGCGACCCCGCCAGGGCCTTTTCGTCCAGGATCTGGATGGTGCCGTTCTCACCTTCAACCCAGCCCGGGGCCGCCAGAAACGCGCGCAGCGGCTCGTGATCGGAAAAGAACAATACGACGGCCTTGCCATCCAGGCCAAGAATGGCCCCGGCCGGGCCGGCGATGACGTTGTAATAGGTCCGCTCGCCCGAGGCCTCGATCAGGACGCCGCGCCCATAGGCCACGCCGAGGATGCCGCCATCGGCGCGCAGGCCAGGCACCACCAGCACGCCGAAGGCGCCGGCCACCAGCGCCTGCGCCCGCGGTGAAATGCGGTATAGCCGCAACAACGTGGCCTCGGCTTCACGGTCGACCCGGTCCAGCATGGCGGGGGGCACCGCCGTCCGGCCGGAAGCCGGCTGGGCCCGCGCGGCGCTGGTCGCCAGCAGGACAAGAATGACGAGCAGCAACAACAGGAGGATGGGCTTTTTCATGGGGCGCTCCCGCGGTCCGCGCCATGCCGGCCGCGTCATCGGCGCCCGGCTTGGCTTCACTTTGATTGACGCACGGACACGCCGGCCGGCTGTTGACAAGTGTCAACCAGCGGCCCACGCGGCGATGCTACACCGAGGAGGCGACGCGGCCATCCGGAACGCGCCGTCAGTCTTCGAGGACGAGCGCCATGCCGCATCCTGCGGATATCTCCGACCTGGTCTTCGCCGACCGCTACGCGCGACCGGGTGAAGCGACGCGGGTCGACACTTACCGCCGGGTGGCGGCCGCCCTGGCGCAGCGCGAGGCCCGGGCCGACCGTACCCGCCATGCCGCCCGCTTCTTTGACAATTTCCTGGGCGGCGCGATCGGCGCCGGCCGCATCATGGCCAATGCCGGCGCGGGCGACGACACCACCATGATCAACTGCTTCGTGCAGCCGGCCATCGATCCGGCCCCAGGCTGGCCGCGCGGCATCGATAACGCACTGGCGCGTGCCATGCGCACGCTGTCCATGGGGGGTGGCGTGGGCTACGACTTCACCCCGGTGCCGCCAGCCGGAATCGGTTCGGGCGGCGTGTGTGCCGCCATCGACCGCTACGACCGGGCCTGCCGGGCGCTTGCCGCGACCGGCCAGCGGCGCGGCGCGCAGATGGCCGTGCTGGCTTGCGATCACCCCGACCTGCCAGCGTTCCTGCGCGCCAAGGCGGGCCGACGCCGTTGGCCGACCTTCAACCTGTCAGTGGCGCTGAGCGACCGGTTCCTGCGCGCGGTCGAACAGGACCAGCCCTGGGATCTGCGCTACGCCAGCCCGCCGCCACCCGCAGCGGCCTCGCCGCAGGCCGGCCGCGACGGCGACGGCGCCTGGCGCTACGCGCGCCTGCCGGCCAGGCAACTCTGGGATTGGATCTGCACCGCGGCCTGGCGCGACGCCGAGCCAGGCGTGCTGTTCATCGACACCATCAACGCCCTGAATCCGTTGCGCGACAGCGAGCGGCTGGCCGCCACCAACCCCTGCGGCGAACAACCCCTGCCTCCCTATGGCAGTTGCGTGCTCGGCCCGATCCAGGTTTCGCGTTTCGTGCGCCATCCATTCGGCGCGGGCGGGCCGCCCGGCTTCGACTTCAACGCACTGGCGCGGCGCGTGCGCATCCAGGTAAGGCTGTTGGATAATGTGCTGGACCTGACCCGCTGGCCGCTGCCCGAACAGGCCGCCGAAGCCCGCGCCAAACGCCGCATCGGCGTAGGCCTGTCCGGCCTCGCGGACGCCTTGCTGATGCTGGGGCTGGATTACGGCGATGCGCGGGCACGGGCCTGCGCCGGCGGCATCGCACGTTGCATTCGCGACCATGCTTACCTGGCGTCGGCCGAACTGGCGCAGGAGCGCGGCGCCTTTCCCGCGTTCCTGCCGCAGCCCTACCTGGACGCCGGCGCCGGCATCCGGCCGCCATTACCCCCGGCCGTCCTGGCCGCGATCGGGCGGCATGGCCTGCGCAACAGCCACCTGGTGTCGTTCGCCCCGACCGGCAGCGTCAGTATCGCGTTCTTCGACAATTGCTCATCGGGGATCGAGGCGGTCCATGCCTGGCAATACCGCCGCAGGCTGCGCCTGGGCGGCACGCCGGTCAGCGTGCTGGCGACAAATCCCGCCTGGCGGCTGTGGCGTCGCATGCACGGCGATGCCGCCCTGCCCCCCTATTTCCGCCGCGCGGCCGAGCTGCCCGCGGCAGCGCATCTGGCCATGCAGGCGGCCCTGCAACCGTGGGTCGATGCCGCAATCTCCAAGACCGTACCGCTGGCGCCGGCCAGCACACCCGCCGAGGTCGGAGCCTTGTTCCTGCAGGCCTGGCGCCTGGGGGTGAAAGGCCTGACCGTGTTCCGGCCCGACCCTGCCATGGCGGCGGTGCTGGAGCCGCCCGAACTCGCGCTTGCGTGCGCCACCGGCATGTCGTGCTGAGGACGCCGCGCTACGCCGGCAGCCGTGGCGGCGCGCCTTGCGCCAGGCGGCGCGCCACCGGTCCCTTTTTCGCCTCTGACCAGAACGCAGGCCGCCGCAGGAATCGCTTGCCGGCCTTGCTCGCTTCGGCATCCGCCTTGCGCCGCAGTCGCCGGCAGGTGTCGGCCACGCGCTGCCGCGCCAGTTTCCCGGTGGCCAGGCTGACGCAGGTATCTTGCGCCAGCCGTGCCGCGGTGCGCAGGTCCTGCGAGCTGCCCAGGGCGGCCTGCAATCCGGCCAGGGCCTTGGCATAACGTTCGAGTCCGCGACTGGGGCTAAGTTGCAACAGCGCTTCGCTAGCGTAGCGCAGCCGCTTGGTCTGGATGCGCGCCTGGTGCTGGCGCCGGGCGCCCCGACCCGGCGCGTCCAGGCGTTCGCGCAGCGCCGCATCCCACCGCCCCAGCCGACGGCGGATGGCGCGGTACAGTGCCTTGGGCTCGCGCTCGGCCAGGGCGGCATGCAATTCCTCGCTGCGCTCGCGCAACAATCGCACCATGCCGTCGAAACGCTCGCTGCGCAGGCTCGCGTACATTTCGGCGTGCACCACCGCGGAACGGGCCTGGGCCCGCCGCATCGAGACCTGGCGGTCGATGTCGGGCTCCGCATCGCATAGCCGCGGCAGCACGTCGGCCATGAACACGTCCCAATCGCGCGCGCGCGACAGGGGCTGCATGGCCCAGGCGACCTCCCGGCGCAGCACTCGGCGCATGGGTTGCCGGTCGCCGGGGCGCGGCAGCAGGTCTGACAACGCACACAGCCGCCGCACATGGACCCGTAAATCATGGATCTGGTCTGCGGCGGCCGGCCCCACTGCGGCCTCGCCCTCGGCCAAGCGGTGCGCACGGCTCCGAATCTCGCCACACCAGGTTGTGGCGACCGCTTCCAGTCCGCCATGCAATGGGGATGGCCATGCGGTGCCGACATTGCCATTGCCTTTGGCGCCAGCGGCGCGTTTGGTGGCGGGGGTTTCCCGCGCGTCGCCGCCATTGGCCGGTTTCGGCCGTGTTGATCGTGTCATGACCACGCTCCTCGGGGTGGGGTCACTGCCACGGTACTCGCCAGCGGCCGCCGCTTGTTGACGCCGGTCAAGCTTGCGCGACCCAAGGCACGGCGCGCGACCCCAATTTTCCGGTTGACCAGACTCAATATGCGCAGTCCGCAGCGCGCCAGACTGGGAATGCGGAGCGTCGGGTTCGCGCGCGGGCCTTGCCCGCACGCCGGCCGCTCCCTTCATTCGCACTTGCCATCGGAGATTCAACATGAAAGACGAAGAACTACGCCGCAATGTCCTGGACGCCCTCGAATTCGATCCGAGCATCGACGCTTCCGGCATCGGGGTCGCCGCATCCGGCGGCGTTGTCACGCTGACCGGCCACGTCAGGAGCTACAGCGAAAAGTACGACGCCGAGCGGATCGTCTCGCACCTCAAAGGCGTCAAGGGCATTGCCCAGGACCTGGAGGTGCGCACCGCCCTGCAACAGGAAAATTCGGATGACGAGTTGGCCAGGCGCGCGCTCAGCAGCATTGGCTGGAATGTGTCGATTCCGGACGACAAGATCCAGGTGAAGGTCCAGCAGGGGTGGGTTACCCTCACGGGCAAGGTCGACTGGCACTATCAGCGCGCGGCCGCTGAAAGCGCGGTGCGCCGCCTCTGCGGCGTCAAGGGCGTTTCCAACCAGATAGCCCTTGAAGCAGGCGTCCCCGTGGGAGACATCAGGGAACGCATCCAGAACGCGCTCAAGCGCAGCGCGGAGCTGGAGGCCAATGACATCCATGTGTCGGTGCGCGACCGCAAGGTGACGCTGACCGGCAAGGTCAGAAGCTGGGCCGACCGGCACACAGCCGAGCTGGCCGCATGGAGCACGCCCAGCGTGGCGGGCGTGGACGACCGCCTTGAAATCCGCTGACAACCCACGCGCGATTGCCGTGCCGTCCCCGCCGGCGGCACGGCGACAGCGTTCCGGCGCAGCACCCGCCATACGGCCTCCCGACGCTGCCGGCCCGCTTCCCGGCTACGCGTGCGTGATCCCGCAGGAACGGACGGGGATTCACGGAATCAGCACGGCCGTCGCTTGCAGCCGTCCCTGGCGCAGGTCTTCCAGGGCCGCGTTGGCATGTTCGAGCGGATAGGTACGCACGTCGCAGTGCACGCCCGCCGTGGGCGCCAGCGCCAGGAATTCCCGGCCGTCCGCGCGGGTCAGATTGGCCACCGACACGAGCTTGCGCTCGCCCCACAGCAGGCGGTAGGGAAATGCGGGGATATCCGTCATGTGGATGCCGCCGCACACCACGCAGCCCCCTTTGCGCACCGCTTGCAGCGCCATCGGCACCAACTCGCCGACCGGCGCGAAGATGATGGCGGCGTCCAGCGGTTCCGGCGGGGCGTCGCCACTGTCGCCGGCCCACACCGCGCCCAAGGTGCGCGCATGCCGTTGCGCGGCGGTATCGCCCGCCCGCGTGAATGCATGCAGGCGGCGGCGTTGCCAGGCGCAAATCCGTGCCAGCACCTGGCCCGCCGAGCCAAAGCCGTAAACGCCGAGGCGCGCCGCCTCGCCCGCCGCGCGCAACGCGCGCCAGCCAATCAGGCCCGCGCACATCCACGGTGCCATTGACTCGGGTGCGCCGCGCTGCGGCAGCGGATAGAGATAGGCGGCATCGGCCAGCATGTGCGAGGCAAAGCCGCCGTCCCGGGTATAGCCGGTAAAGGCGGCCGCGTCGCACAGGTTTTCGCGTCCGGACAGGCAGAAAACGCAGCGGCCGCAGGTCCATGCCAACCAGGCTGCGCCCATGCGCATGCCCAGCAGATCGGGATCGACGCCCGGCCCCGTTTCCTCGACCAGGCCAACCACCTCGTGCCCGGGCGTGACCGGATAGCGCAGGTCCGGCAAGTCGCCGTCCACCACATGCAGATCCGTACGGCACACCGCGCAGGCTTCGACCTTGAGCCGCACCTGGCCGGCCGCCGGCCGCGGCGTGGGCCGCCGCTCCATGGCCAAGGCCGCGCCCGGCGCCCGTTGCGACATGGTCCTCATGGCGTGCTGCGCGCCATGGCCGCGTCAACCCACCACCAGCCTGTCGGCGACCTCGACCACGCCAGGCGCCGACCAGGCGGCGCGTTCGGCCGCGCCACGCTCGCTCCAACTGTTGACCGTGCCGTTGAGCGTGACCTTGTTGTCCTGGACGACCACCTGGACGCGGTTGGCCTCCAACTGGGCGCTGCGCAGCAGCGCATCCTCGATGCGGCGCTTGATGTCGCCGGCACGCACATTGGGCGCGACTTCGATCGTGTTCGAAATCCCGATCACGCCCGAGAGCTTGCGCACCGCGCGTTCGGCGGCGTCGCGCTGGTAGAACCAGTCCACGGTGCCACTCAACGTCACCCAGCCCTTTTGCACGGTGACTTGCACCTTGCCATCGGGCACGGTGGCATCCCAGGTGATGATGCTCAAGGCGCGCGCGGCGATCTGGTCGTCCGCTAGCTGTTTGGCCGATGCCGTTCGCACCTCGATTTCCTGGGCGATGCCGCGCACGCCCTTGACGCGCTGCACGGTGTGTTCGGCGGCCAGCTTCTGTGCGTAGCTTTCCACGTGGCCGCTGAGCGTCACCACGCCATTGTCCACCGCCACACCGATGTGCAGTTCATCGATGCTGGGCTCGAATTCCAGCGCTTGCCGAATCCGTTCCCGCAGTGCTTCGTCGCTCATGATGTTCTCCTGGTATGGGGGCCGGGCGCCCCGGTCCGCGTGTATTGCGAGGGCGCCTGGCGCCCCTTTTGCCGGTTGCCTGGCGGCGTCATTCGATCTGCAGCGTCTTGCCTTGGCTGCCCGCCATTTTCGGCAGCGTCAGCACCAGCACGCCGTTTTCGCACACGGCCTTGGCGGCGGACGAATCGATCGGGCTGGCCAGCGTGACCGAGCGCTCGATCTGGCCCCAGTAGCGTTCCTTGCGCAGGACCTTGCCTTCGTCCTTGACCTCGCTGCGCTGTTCCTTGTTGGCGGAGATCATGACGGTGGCGCCGTCGATCTGCACCGAGATATCCTTCTTGTCGACGCCCGGCAGTTCGGCTTTCAGGACATACGTGTCGCCGTTCTCGGTGACGTCCAGGTCCATGCGCGGCAATTCGCCATCGGCGCGTTGCCGCATGGGCCGCAGGAAGGCTTGAAAGACATCCGCGAACGGATCGGCCGAGAGCGGGCTGTAGGGGGTGAGTCGGGACATGATGGCTCCTTCGATGACGGTGTGGACACACCTGTCCCGCCATCTTGAGCCGTCGTCTCCGATGCTCGTTGACCTTTGTCAAAAAGGCATCGCCCACTGTTTTCCGGTTATGCACGGCTGCCCTGTATTCCGGCGCCCGGCGGACTCAATTCCCCAGCAGGCGCACCGTCTGCGGGTTGTAGCCGGCATAGGCGCCCGCGCCGCAGGCGACGACCGCCCGTGCTTGCGGTGGCACGCCAGTGGCGCGCACGGCCAGCTCGCCGCCGCGCAGCCGCAATTCCCGGAACCGTTCCGCGGCCACCGAGCCGTCCGGCAGGAAATACAGCCGCACCCGTGGCAACCCCTTGTCGGGATCTTTCCGGCTCGCGGCGCTGAAGGCGGGCACCACCGCCCTCGCCTCGTGCCAGCGCGAAGGTTCCTCCAGCGTCTGCCAGCGCACATGCAACGGCTGCTCCAGGTCCAGCATCGCGGGACTGCCGCCGCGCGCCGGATCGCATGGCTGGCCGGCCTGGCTGCGCGCGGCATGGCCGCCCAGGTCCAGCGTCTGGCCGTTGATCTCCAGGCGGGCGATGGCGTGCGGGGTGTTGTTGTCCAGGCTGACGATCGCCAGCCCGGCAACGCGGGCCGACGTCATGGCGTCCTCGGTGGTGGCGGCAAGACGCCCGAGGCTGGGCGCGACCTCGACGCGGTCGGGATAATGGAAGTATTGATGGACCAGCAGCGCCGCTTCGCCATGGCCGAATGCCGGCAGCAGCTTGTCCAGGTCGGGCGCGGGTTGGCGCCGCAGCGGCAGGGATTCGCCGGCCTTGCCATCCGGCGAGGAATACCCATAGCGATCGACGTCCGGTTTCAGGTGTGCGCCGGCGTAGGGAAACGCGCCGGCCGCCACCAGGTTCGGACCGGGGTAGCGGCGGAAGCGCGAGAACCGGTGGTTTTGCGCCGAGGCGGGCTCCATAAAGGGAGAGCCGCCGCCATCGTTCGAGGACGCGGCGCGATAGTCCAGCCAAAGCGTGCGGCCGCTGAAGTTGACGTGGTTTTCGGTGATCGCCGGGTTGGCATCGCGGAAACGGTCGGCGCGCCCTCGGCGCAGGCTGTCGTCGACCGGCACGATCAGCAGCGCCAGCAGCGAGGGCAGGAACAGCAGCGCGTGGACCCGCCCGGGCACCTGGCCGCGATCCCGCACCAGGTACGCGATCCAGGTCAGCGTCAAAACGACGGCCAATGGGCCGCCGTACAGGATCCCGTAGGACAGCAATGCCGCGATGCCCCAGCCGAGGTTGTCGCTGAATACCGCGACAAGGCCCAGCGAGGCCAGTAGCGTCGCCAGCACGAACGACACGATGATGCCAAACAGATAGTTCGTGGTCTTCAATCGATCAGGCCTCGTCGGATTGCCCGGGATGGACAGTGGGGGCTGGCGGATACGGCACTATAAGCGGCGCAGGCCTCGCCGGCGCGCTATCGGCGCGGCGCGTGATTCATTCGCCGCGCCCGTAGCATCCCAGGAACATCGCCACCGCCGAATCCGCCACCCGCTCGCGCTCGGCGGCGCCCAGCGGCGGCTGCCCCAGCGTGACCTGGGGCCAGAAGGCGAAGTTCTTGATCAGCCCCTGCAATTGCTGGCCGGCGAATTCCGCGTCGGTCGCGGCCAGGCGGCCGTCGGCGATGGCGGCGCGGATCCAGGCGGTTTCGCCGCCCTCCTTCGCGCCCATGCGGCAGACGATGGCCTGCGCGCGTTGCGGCGTGTGGATGATCTCGGCCATGGCGACGCGCGCCAGGTCGATGAAGTTCGGATCTCCCAGCAGCTCCAGTTTCCGCAGCAGCCATTGGCGCAGTTGCGCCGCCAGGGGCTGGTCGGCGCGATAGACGACCGTGGCGTCGGCGATGCTGCGGTTCCACAACTGTTCCAGCATCAACTCGAACAGTTCCGCCTTGCTGGGGAAATGGTTGTAGACCGTGCGCTTGGACACGCCGGCCGCGGCGGCGATGCGGTCCATGCTGGTGGCTTCGTAGCCCGCCGTGCGGAATTCCTCCACTGCGGCGCGGAGGATGGCTTCGCGCTTTCTGTCGGTGAGGCGCTGCGGCGCTGCTGCCATGAAAATGTCCTGATTGTGGCGATAGCGAAAATTCTACACTCGACGGTGTACTTTCGTGGAAAGGGAAATTACACTGGCAAGTGTACTTTTTGGCCTGACCGGCCCTTCCCTCCACTTCCCCTGGAATCGCGCCGTGACCGCTCACCCGCCCGTCTTCCCCGATGCACCATCCGCCGCCGCTGCCGCTGCCGCCGCGACGCGCTACCGTGACGGCCGCTTCCACAATGCCCGGCCGCGCCCGTCTCTGGGCTTCTGGCAAGGACTGAAACTGAGTTGGGCCTTCCTGTTCGGCAAACCGGCGGGCACCGTGCCTGCCGAGCCGATTCCGGTGCGGCCGCTGACCCGCGCCGACCTGGGCGCCGCGCCCGACCGCAGCCTGTTCCGCTTGGGGCATTCGACCCTTCTGCTCAAGCTGCGCGGCCATTACTGGCTGACCGACCCGGTCTTCTCCAAGCGCGCCTCGCCGGTGCAGTGGCTCGGCCCCGCGCGCTTTCATGCGCCGCCCATCGACATCGATGAGCTGCCGCCGATCGCCGGGGTCATCCTGTCGCACAACCACTATGACCACCTGGACCGCACCGCGGTGCTCCGCCTGGCCGCCCGCACTGGTCGCTTCATCGCGCCGCTGGGCGTGGGCGACCAACTGATCGCCTGGGGCATCGATCCGGCCAAAGTGCGGCAACTGGATTGGTGGCAGTCGACCGTGGTCGAGGGCCTGCGCCTGACGGCCACCCCGGCACAGCATTTCTCCGGCCGCGGCCTGCGCGACGGCGACCGCAGCCTGTGGGCCTCGTGGGTCATCGACGATGCCGGGACGCGCATCTTCTTCAGCGGCGACAGCGGCTATTTCGATGGCTTCAAGGCCATCGGCGACGCCTTCGGGCCGTTCGACCTGACGCTGATGGAGACCGGCGCCTACGACAGGCGCTGGGCCTTCGTGCACATGCAGCCGGAAGAGACCCTGCAGGCCCACCGGGACTTGCGGGGCCGCTGGCTACTGCCGATCCACAACGGCACCTTCGACCTGGCCATGCACGCATGGCACGAACCATTTGAGCGCATCGCCGCGCTGGCCGCCCGCCACGGCGTGGCGCTGACCACGCCGCAGATGGGCGAGCGGCTGGACCTGGATGCGCCCCATGCCGGCTCGGCATGGTGGCGTGCCGTCGCGGCCTCAAGCCCAAGCAAGGGCGCGTGCCGCCGCCGATTGCCGGCGGCGAACCAGGCGCGGTGAATCGCGTCGCCGCGCCTGGCGGCGGCAAGCGCTGCTCTCACTGCCTCGCCCGATCAAAGCGGGCAGCGCCGCCGCGGCTCGCCCGGGCGCGGCGCGACACTGTGCTAAGGTGCCCCATCGGCATCCGGATGACAACCAGAACCATGCGCGATCCCCTGCTCTGCCCGCGGTCCGCGTGGATCGCCACGCTGCTGGCATCGACCCTCGCGGCCATCGCCGCGCCCTCGCAGGCCGGCACCCTCTTCAACCGCAACGGGCTGCGGGTCGAACAGACCGGCATCGGCTTCCAGGACTACCAGGAAGGCCGGCGGCGCAACGCCAGCCAGTACACCCTGGCCTACCAGCGCCAGCCGCTCTGCGGCAAGGGCGTCAAGCTGGGCGAGCGCTTCCTGCCTGCGGGCGATGCGCGCCGCGCGCGCGACTATTTCTGCGGTCCGGCCAAGGCCATCAATGCCCACGGGGTGCTGGCCTTCGTTACCCGCACCGCCGGCCACGGCAACCTGCTGTACCTGGATGTCAGCGGCCCGGACCTGCGCATCACCGACATTCCGGTGCACAAGGAAGGCGACGGCGACAGCATCGGCGGCCTGGCGTTCCTGGACGCCGGCGAGCCTGGCTGGACGCGCTACGAGAATGGCTGGTACGAAACCACGCTGATCCGCCATGAGCCTTTCCAGGCCGTGCGGCTGGGGCGCGGCCGCCTGCTGGATATCGACAACGGCGTGGCCTTCCTGCTGGTGCCGCGCGGCCAGGAGGTGCAGACCGTCAAGCCGGCCAGCGTGGGCCAGACCGCCAACGGCACGCCAGTGGTAATTGCGGCCGAGCTGCGTCAGCGGCCTACGCCCTTGCGTTTTCGCGCGGTTGAGCTGGCCGCCGGCCGCGAGCTGGCCAGCGTGGCCGCGGGCGACGCCTGCCTGGATGCGCCGAGCATGGACTTCCGCGGCACCGGCGCCGCGTCGTCGGCACGAGTGCCGTACGCCGGGCTGGCCGTGTGGCGGTCGCGCAATCTGGTCTACGCAGCGGGCGCCCGGCCATCCTTGCGCCTGGCGGCGGCCAACGAACTGCGTCCGGTGGCCAACTGCCGGGCCGACTGGCAGCCGGCGCGCTGAGGCGCCTTGGCGTGCCCCGCGCGCGTTCGGCCATGCGCACCACCCCGCAGCATCGCCGCCGTGGCAGGCCGGATCGGGCAATTCCTGTCCTGTCGCTGCTGTAGGCATCGTCGGCCAATATCAGGGTTTCCACTCATAAATCCGCTGAATTCCGCGGATAAGAATTCAGAATTTTTCTTATGGCCGAGGCCCGCGTATAACGATCTACGCAGCAACCTCAACCATCGACAGAGAGAAATTCATGAGGGGAAATTCCAAGACGGGCCACCAGCCGGTGCGCGCGTCGACCGCCGCATTCATCGGCACGATGATCGAGTGGTACGACTTCTACATCTACGCCACCGCCGCCGCGCTGGTGTTCGGCAAACTGTTCTTTCCATCCGCCACCGGCTTCTACGGTACGCTGGCGGCCTTCGGCACCTTTGCCGTGGGCTTTTTCGCGCGGCCGCTGGGCGGCGCGCTGTTCGGCCACATTGGCGACCGCATCGGCCGCAAGAAATCGCTGGTCATCACGCTGCTCATGATGGGCTCGGTGACCGTGCTGATCGGGCTGTTGCCGACCTACGCCTCGATCGGCGTCTGGGCGCCGGTGCTGCTGGTGCTGCTGCGCATCGTGCAGGGCGTGGCGGTGGGCGGCGAATGGGGTGGCGCGGTACTGATGGCGGGCGAGCATTCGCCCGACAAGAACAAGCGCACCTTCTTCGCCTCGTTCGCGCAACTGGGCAGCCCCGCCGGACTGATCCTGTCCATGCTGATGTTCAAGCTGGTGACCGGACTGGACGACGCCGCTTTTCTCACCTGGGGCTGGCGCGTGCCATTCCTGTTCTCGGCCGTGCTGCTGGTGGTGGGGTTCCTGATCCGTCTGAGCGTGAATGAGTCGCCCGACTTCCTGGAAGAAAAGCAGGCCCAGGCGCAGCGCGCCAAGCCCGCCCGCGCGCCGCTGGCGCAGGTGCTGACCGGCGCGCCGCGGCTGCTGGCGCTGGCCGTGGGCGCCAACGTGCTGGGCATTGCCGGGTTCTACTTCACCAGCACCTTCATGATCGCCTACACGACCCAGTACGTAGGCCTGAACCGGGCGGTCATCCTGGACTGCCTGCTGGTGGTGTCGGTCATGCAGTTCTTCATCACGCCGCTGGCGGCCCACATCGCCAGCCGCGTCGGCAACCTGCGCTTCCTGGCCGCCATGGCGCTGGCATCGGTCTTCACGCCGTACGCCATGTTCAACCTGGTGGACGTCGGTTCGCTGGCGGCGATCACGCTGGGCATCGGCGTGGCGGTGCTGTTCATGGGCGCCTATTATGCGGTGATCGCCGGCTTCGTCAGCGACAGCTTTCCGACCGCGATCCGCTATACCGGCATCTCCATGGCCTATCAGTTGTCGGGCGCCATCTTCGGCGGCCTGACGCCGATGCTGGGCACGGTGCTGGCCGAGAACTTCAAGGGCCAGTGGTGGCCGCTGGCCGTGCTGTTCTCGCTGATTTCGCTGCTTTCCCTGGTATCCGTGCTGGCGCTGGGCGCCCATGGCCGGCGCCAACTCCAATTCCAACCCGAGGGTCATCGAGCATGAAGGCGTACTTCCACGACGATCAGAAACTGCACCATCCGCAGACCTATTTCTCGCGCGGCAGGATGCGCACGCCGCAGGAAGTGCCGTCGCGCCTGGACGCGCTGGCGCAGGCGGCGCGCAACCTGGGCTTCGAGGTGCAGGCGCCGCCCGATCTCGGCAGTGCCCCGCTCGAAGCGGTGCACACGCCGGCCTACCTGCGTTTCTTGCGGGAGGCGCACGCCGAATGGAAGAAGCTGCCCGACGACTGGGGCGACGAGGTGGTCTCCAACGTCTTCGTGCGCGAACCCAATGCCCTGCGCGGCGTGCTGGCCCAGGCCGCGCGCTACCTGGCCGACGGTAGCTGCCCGGTGGGGCCGAATACGTGGCAATCGGCCTATTGGTCGGCGCAGTGCGCCATTGCCGGCGCCGACCTCATCGCCGCCGGCGACCGCCACGCCTACGCCCTGTGCCGCCCGCCCGGTCACCACGCGCGCCGCGACGCGGCCGGCGGCTTCTGTTACCTGAACAACGCCGCCATCGCCGCGCAACGCCTGCGCGACACATTTGGCCGGGTGGCCATCCTGGATACCGACATGCACCATGGCCAGGGCATCCAGGACATCTTCTACGAACGCAGCGACGTGCTGTACGTGTCGATCCACGGCGACCCCGAAAATTTCTATCCGGTCGTGGCGGGCTTCGAGGACGAGCGCGGCGCCGGCGAAGGCGAAGGCTACAACCTCAACCTGCCGATGCCGCACGGCTCGCCCGAGTCGGTCTTCTTCGACCGCCTGCGCGAAGCGCGCGCCGCGATCGAACGGTTCCAGCCGGACGTGCTGGTGCTGTCGCTGGGCTTCGACATCTTCGAGAAGGACCCGCAGGCCATGGTGGCGGTGTCGGAAGACGGCTTCGAACGGCTCGGGCGCGAGGTTGCCGGGCTGAAGCTGCCGACCTTGATCGTGCAGGAAGGCGGCTACTATATCGAGGGCTTGGAATCGAACGCCGCGCGCTTCTTCGCGGGGCTGGCCGGAACCTGAACACGGGGCCGGCGCGGCGGACGGAAACCGGCCCTGTCCTTTCGCCGGAATCCGCCACGCCGCCATGTGCCCTGCCCCCGCCCGTCCCGCCCACACCCTGTCGCTCGCGCCCGAGCGCATGGACTGGAACCTGCTGCGCACCTTCATGTTCGTGGTGCAGGCGCGCGGCGTGGGCCGGGCGGCGCAGGCCCTGCACCTGAGCCAGCCGGCGGTCAGCCAGGCCTTGAAGCGGCTGGAGGACGCGGTCGGCGGCATGCTGCTGCACCGGCGCAACGGTGAATTCCGCCTGACCGGACTGGGCGAGGAGATCTACGCCGTCGCCCGCGACATGTACGGCGCCATGGCGCGCATCGAGACCGCCGCGGTCCAGGACAGGGACGAGGTCGCCGGCAGCCTGCGGTTGCTGGTCATGAGCCGCATCCAGAGCGCCGCCTACGACGACTTCCTGGCCGATTTCCATCAGCGCCATCCCCGCATCGAATTCCACATCGAGGTGCTGCCCAGCGCCGACATCCTCGATGCCCTGTCCAAGCGCGTGCCGGCGCTGGGCCTGTGCTTGTGCCGCAAGCCGGTCGAGACGCTGGAGCGCCGGCTGTTCCTGCGCCACCATTACGCGGTGGTCTGCGGCCGGCGCCATCCGCTGTTCTCGCGCCCGCGGGTGGGCATCGAAGACCTGATGGACCAGAACTTCGTCTGTTTCGCCAGCGACCAGATCGGCGACACGCTGTCGCCGCTGACCATCTTCCGCGACCAGCAGGGCTTCACCGGCCGCATCGTCGGCACCTCGCCGCACATCGAAGAGGTGCGCCGCATGGTGGTGGCCGGCATCGGCCTGAGCTTCCTGCCCGAGCACCTGATCGTGCCGGACGTGGTCAATGGCGAATTGCGGCGGCTGCCGCCTAATGAAAGCGTGGCCGAGATCGACGTGTTCCTGGCCTGGCACCGGCAACGCAAGCTGAGCGCGCCCGAGACCGCCTACCTGGAAGCGTTCGAGCGCTTTCTGGCGCGCACGCCGCTGGCGGCGCGGGCCCGCTGACCGGGCGCCGCGGCGGCGGCGCGCTTGCCTGA